>CAYSON010000291.1:0-5020 GCA_964432635.1 uncultured Desulfopila sp. | reverse complement strand
CTTCGTTTATGCGCAGGTTGGGACAGAGCTTGGGGTAAAGGCATTGATGCTTCTTGCAGGAACCGATGGCGCAGGAGGTCCCGTAGAGGTTGGCGGTCGGGCCACCGAGATCGCTGATGGTGCCGGTGAAATCCTCCATGGCGGCAAGTCGCCGGCATTCGGCAACGATCGATTGCTTGCTGCGTGACACCACTGTCGGGCCCTGATGTCTGGTGATGGCGCAGAAGGAGCAATTGCCGGAACAGCCGCGGACGATGGTCACCGAATCGCGGATCATCCGATAGGCGGGGATTTCTTGATGCGCTGGGTGGGGGCGCCGAGTGTAGGGCAACTCATAGAGGGCGTCCAGTTCCGCCGGACTCAGGGGCGGGGCGGCGGGATATTGCACCAGCCAGTGGCTCTGTTGCCGTTGCAGCAGCAGTCGTGGCGATGAGGCACGGCAGTGGCGATCGATTTCGACCTCGGCCTCGAGAAAAAGCGTGGTGTCGGCTTGGATGTCCTGCCAGGAGGGAAGCACCAGCGCCGCTCTGTCGCTCTTGCCGGTAAATTCCGGAAAGTCTTGCCGCAGCTCGTGGTCAGTTACCCTGCGACAGGTGCCGGGGATGCCAACGAGCGACTCCTGTTGCCGGCAGCGGGCGGCAATCTCCACCACCGCGCGCTCTCCCATGCCATAGACGAGGAGATCGGCCTTGGCGTCGGTGAGCAGCGAGGCGCGAAGCCCTTCCTGCTTATAATCATAGTGGACAAAGCGGCGCAGGGATGCCTCGATACCGCCGAGAACTAGGAGCGTCCCCGGAAAGGCGGCGCGGGCTAAATTGGCGTAGAGCAGACAGGCGCGATCGGGACGATAACGAGAGGTCCGGTCCTTGACCTGGCCGCGCCAGGGATTGCCGTTTGGCGAGAAGGCGTCTTTTTCCCGCACCTTGCCATTGCCGCTATAGTTGGCGACGATGGAATCAAGGTTGCCGGCACTGATGCCGCAAAAGAGCCGTGGTGCCGGGAAGGCGCGAAAATCCGTGGGATCGAGGTAGCCAGGCTGGACGAGAATGGCCACGCGGTAGCCATGATGTTCGAGGAGGCGGCCGATGAGGCCGATACCAAAAGAGGGGTGATCAACATAGGCGTCGCCACTGACCAGGAGGATGTCGAGGTCCTTCCAGCCTCGTTGCTGGCACTCTTGCCATGATATGGGCAAAGCCGGCATTGCCGATTCAGCTCTCGATGGGGGCGGCCGTTGCTGTCTACGCCTTGTCGCTTGATGGTCAGCGTGGGCGTTTGGGGTGGAGTCATTGTCAGCCGCCAGCGGAGGTGGCGGCTTGCGGGAGGAGATATGCATCACGGGCCCTTTGGGTACTTTGGGAGTTATTCTTGCAAGAACGGTCGGGCAAGCTGTGCTTTGGTGGCCATCGGCGCAAAAGTGGCAATAGTTTGGCCCGGTCCACAATATGCAACAGGGGGGTGGCGACTATTGCATTTTTGTTGCATCTCTTTCTTGCTGGTGGAAGAATATGGCGAAAAGGCATAATCGTCAATCGTCGTCGACCTGCTGCAGGAGGAGGTCGGAGGTTTTAGGGGAGTAAACGATGGCACCTACTTTGAGGCAGTATCGTATAGTTTTGGCGGATGATCACGTCTTGATTCGCCATGGTATCAAGCGCATCCTTCAGGCCAATCCGTCCCTCGAAGTTGTTGGAGAGGCCAGCAGCGGCGAAGAACTGATGCGTTTTCTCGGCGAAGGAGAGGTCGATCTGGTGATCCTCGATATCGCCATGCCCGGTATCGGCGGCATGGAGACCATCGGCAAGGTCAAGACCAGATATCCCTGGACCAAGATCCTTATGCTGACCATGCACAAAAATAAGCAGTACTTCTATAGCGCCATGTCGGCCGGGGCAGATGGCTATCTGATGAAGGATGACTCGGATCAGGAGCTGCTGGTGGCCATCGACAAGGTGCTCTCCGGGAAAGGCTATATCTCCCCCTTTATGGCGGCTGATTTTGCCGATGATGTCATCTCCATGTACCGTAACGAGAGAAAAACTCCTTTCCAGGGGCTGACGCGCCGGGAACGGGAGGTTCTGCAAATGGTGGTCGAAGGCATGACCAGTCGGCAAATGGCGGAACGCTTGAAGCTCAGTCAGCGTACCGTCGATCATCATCGCTCCAGCCTTCTGCGCAAATTCAACCGAAAAAACAGCGTTGATATGGTTAATTACGCTGTTCGCCACGGCCTCCTTCCTTCGGAGTAAGCAGCACCTCGGTCGCTGGCATCGTCACCGTTGTGGTGGTGAGAGCTTGGCACTGGTCGAGGGTCCCTCAGGTCAGCCTTTGATGTTCTCTAGCCCATGAAAGTCAGCAGTGTGGACGTGGCGGCAGCAGTGATTGTCGAGGCGGGCAAGATTCTTGCGGCGCGAAGGCGGCCGGGTTTACGTCTTGGTGGGTATTGGGAGTTTCCCGGCGGTAAGATCGAGCCGGGAGAAACCCCGCAACAGTGTCTGGCCCGAGAGTTGCTTGAGGAATTGGGCGTCACCTGCCGTATAGGTCCCTATCTTGGGCAGTCAGTTTACGACTATGGGGAGTCAACAATACGTCTCCTTGCCTATCGTGCGTGCAGAGTCGGTGGCACGTTTACCCTGACCGATCATGACCAGCTTCTCTGGTTGTCGCCGCAGCAACTGCCCTCCCTGTGCTGGGCCCCGGCTGATATCCCCCTGGTGGCGACGGCCATAGAGTCTCTCTCCGCCAAGATCTCTTGCTGCGAGGACAGTGGTCCCGGCGGGGAATGACCGGCGTTGCTCCAAACGTTTATTCTCCCCACCAACCCGGTACCTCCTTCCCGAAATTTTTTCCCCCCACCCCTTTGGTTTCGGTGATTATTTACCGAACAATGCCAATCAACTATCGCGGCATAGGTAAATATACCTATAAAAAATCTCGTATATTCGACAATTGTTTTTTCCTGCGAAGCGGCTAGTAATACAACCATTTCGGGCAGGAAGTCATGTGAATTTCTTTGAACAAGGTAGAGGTGCCATGAATAAAGGCGAATTGGTAGCATCAATTGCGGACTTGGGGGGGATGACAAAATCGCAGGCGGAGCAAGCCCTCAATACAGTGCTGAGCAATATGGCAAATGCCATGGAGAAGGGGGAGAAGGTCATTCTCTCCGGCTTTGGGTCCTTCCGAGTGGTCGAACGGGCGGCACAAAAGGGCCGCAACCCGCAAAACGGGCAGAGTATTGTTATCCCCGCCCATAATGTGGTGAAATTCAGACCGGCCAGAATTCTCTGGGAGAAGGTGCAGTAAGCGCGGAAGGCTCGGCACCGCTAGAGTCATTGCCGCTGCTATTCCTGCAGTCTCATGCCCTCCTCGACGGTGTCGAGGAGGGCAGTGTTTTTTGCTCAGCGCAATTTGGCACTGCGCCCCGTTTTATCTGCCTGGTTGCGACAATACAGCCAAATACTTGCTCCAGCCAGCACCATTGCTCCGCTGAGCAGCTGCCCCATGGTGAGAAACTGCCAGAGGAGACCCAGTTGTGGATCAGGTTCACGAAAGGTCTCGACCATGATGCGCATGCCACCGTAGCCCAGCAAAAACAGGGCGAAAATACTGCCGTGCGGCCAGAAGCGCTGCGACTGCCATGGTCGCCGCCGGACACTCCACAACAATACAAAGAGTATCAGCCCTTCGAGACCCGCCTCGTACAGCTGTGACGGATGCCGCGGCAGCGGACCGCCATCGGGAAAGACCATGCCCCAGGGCACGGTGGTGACCCGACCGAACAGTTCCCCGTTGATGAAATTGCCGATTCGCCCCAGGCCGATGCCGATGGGAATGGTGGCGGCATAGATATCGGCGGCCTGCCAGAAATTCACCTGTTTATATCGACAGAAAAGCCAGCCGACGACGATCAGCGCCACACAGGCCCCGTGAAAGGACATACCGCCACTCCAGGTAGCGGGAATTTCCAGAGGGTGCTTGAGATAATAGTCCAAATTGTAGAAGAGGACATAGCCGAGGCGGCCACCGAGGACCACGGCGAGGATGAGGAGGACATTAAGGTTCTCGAACTGCTCCTCGAGGCGAGCTACCCGAAACTGGCGGATTTGTTGTCTCACCAGAAAGTAACTGGCGGTAAAGCCGATCACGTACATCAGGCCGTACCAGCGGATATGCAGGGGGCCGAGGCTGAAAATGATCGGATCGATCTGCGGGAAGGTAAGAGCGGTCATGGCAGGCCTATGGAGCGAGAGTTTTACCCATCTTGCGCAGGTGCACCTGGAGCACCGAGATGGCCGCCGGGGTGATGCCGGAAATTCTCGAGGCTTGGCCAAGGGACATCGGCCTGATGCGTGAGAGTTTCTCTACCACCTCGTTGGAGAGTCCGGAAAGGGAGCGGTAGTCGAGGTCAGGGGGAAGCAGCAGCGATTCCATTTTTTTGAAACGGGCCACCTGCTCGTCTTGCCGGTCCAGGTAGCCCTTGAATTTCACCTGCACTTCGATTTCCTCCTTGGCTCCGCCGCTGAGGATGCCGCTTATCTCGTTTTTTTCCTCTTGGCTGAGCGGCAGGTGCACAAAGGAGTCGATGCTGAGCTCCGGACGTCGCAGCAATTCAGCCAGAGAGCATTTTTGTTTGATGGCAGTGCTGGCCAAGGCGGCCAGGGCGGTGTTTACTGCTTCGCCGGGCTTGACGGTGAGGATTTCGAGCACCTTCTTGCCGCCATTTATCGCCTCCTGCTTGCGTTGGAAATTGCCGTACGCCTCGTCATCCACCAAGCCGATATCGCGGCCGATGGCGGTGAGGCGGGCATCAGCGTTATCTTCGCGCAACAACAGGCGATACTCGGCCCGTGAGGTGAAGAGGCGGTACGGTTCTTTGGTGCCACAGGTCACAAGATCGTCTATTAAAACGCCGATATAGGCCTGAGCACGATCAAGGATCAGCGGCGGTTGGCCGTTGCGGTAGCGGACGGCGTTGATTCCGGCGATGAGTCCTTGGGCGGCGGCTTCCTCATAACCG
>CAYSON010000290.1:0-5033 GCA_964432635.1 uncultured Desulfopila sp. | reverse complement strand
CCTGGAAATATTCAAACTCGACTCCTTTTTTCTCGGCTTCTCCTTTCCCGTTTCCCTGATTTCGATGTCGGTGATCTTTGCCCTTATGAAGCGTCAGGAGTCTCCGCCCATCCTTGTGCTCAAGGAACTCTCCTTCTGGGTGGTCAACCTTGGCGTCATCGTCTTCTTTCTCTTTATTCTCGCCAATCTTTTCCTGCCCCAGGTAGCCATCGCCACCATTCTCTTTCTCACCGTCACCCTGATTCTCTATCTCTACTGGCAACAGGGGGTGGAGTCACAGCAAAAGGCCTTTCTCACCTCGGGAATTCTCTTTCTCCTCATCACCTCGATCACCGGCATTCTCTACATTCTGCTCGCTTTTTCGCCCTCCTATGATCCCAAGGAAAGCCTGCCGCTGCTGCGCATGCACGCCTTCACCGCCCTCTACGGCTGGAACCTCAGCGGCTTGGCGGTCATCAGCCGTCACGGCGATTTCCCCATCCGTCTCCACTCGCGACAGGTCATCCTCTTGCACTGGTTGACCGTGTTGATCCTCTGTCCGCTCGGCTATTTTTATGAAGTTGCCGCCGTCGCCGCCGTTCTCTGCTACGGCCGACTGCTCTATCTGCTGCTGTTCAGCGTGGGGATGGTCGACCCCGGCGTCGTTGCCGCCGAGGCCTTGGTCTTGAAAAAAAACGGTGGGTCTTCGGCTCAGTCACCGAAAAAACGATAGCGAAAGATGCAGTACAAGGCGCGCAAGCCGTCCCGCCAGCCGATCTTCTTGCCTTCCTGATAGGTACGGCCGCTGTAGGAGATGCCTACCTCATAGATACGCACCCCTTGTCGAGCAATCTTGGCGGTGATCTCCGGCTCAAAGCCAAAACGATCTTCGCGGATGGTAATGTTAGCCAGCACCTCGCGACGAAAGACCTTGTAGCAGGTCTCCATGTCGGTGAGATTGAGATTGGTGAGCATATTGGAGAGCAGGGTCAAGAAGCGATTGCCAACCATATGCCAGAAGTAAAGGACACGGTGCGCCTCCGAGCCGATAAAGCGCGAGCCGTAGACGACATCGGCTTTTTCGGCAAGAATCGGGGCGAGCAGTTTCGGGTACTCGCTCGGGTCGTATTCAAGATCGGCATCCTGAATGAGGACGATTTCTCCCTGCGCCTCTCTAAAGCCGGTACGCAAAGCCGCCCCCTTGCCCTGATTGACCGCGTGAAAGAATACTCGCACCCCTTCACCGGCCAAGGATTCGACAATTGCCCGGCTGCCGTCGCGGGAGGCGTCGTCAACGAGAATGATCTCTCGCGACAACGGCAAGTCGACACTCCGCACCCGTCGCACCACCTCTTGCAAGGTCTTTTCCTCGTTGTACACCGGAATAACGATAGACAGCCCGACCCTGCCGCCCGCTCGCTCGTTCATCATTCACCTCGGAGATAAAGCTGAGTTGAGCAGCCTGCCTGCCTGCTCAAATGAAACTTATACCCTTGCCGTAGAAAAAGATCGTCATGACCACAGCCTTCCGGCAACCTCGCCAAACCAGCGAAGCTTACCCTAATTGCCGATAACTGCAAACAGTATCATTAGCTTGCCGCCGTTCTGCGCCCTTCACAACGATCTCTGAGAGAAGATTCACAGCCGATTCAAACCGCTGAGCACCGCCTTGATCGAGGCAATGATGATATCGGTATCCACCCCCACACCCCAGGCGACCTGGCCGTTCTCGCCCTGCAATTCGATATAGGCTGCCGCCTTAGCGCTCGAACCGCCGTTCAGGGCGTGCTCGTCATAGCTGCACAGTTTAAAGCTCTTGATACCCTGGTCATTAAGGGCAGCGCAGAAGGCGTCGAGGGGGCCATTGCCTGAGGCAACCAGGGTTTTGTCAACGCCAGCCACGGTAATGATAGCCTCTACCGTTGCCTCGGAGATATGCTCTTCACTGCTGATGTGCCGTTTGACAACATTGAAGGCGCGCAACGTAAACGGCTTTCTCACTTTGAGGTAGTGTTCTTCGAAGGCCTTGAATATATCGCCATGGTGCAACTCCCGCCCCTCACGGTCGGTGAGGCCTTGAATGATCCGCCCGAACTCGGGGTGCATCGCCTTGGGCAGGCGAAAGCCGTACTCCTTCTCCATGATGTAGGCGACACCGCCCTTACCCGACTGGCTGTTGATACGGATAATCGACTCGTAAGTGCGCCCGACGTCGCCCGGGTCGATGGGTAGATAGGGAACCTCCCACAGCCCTGCACCGGAGGCATGGTATGCGGCCATACCCTTGTTGATCGCGTCCTGGTGTGATCCCGAGAAGGCGGTATAGACCAATTCCCCAGCATAGGGATGACGGGGGTGCACCGGCAGGTCGCAGACGCGCTGGTAAACTTCAACCAGATGGTTGATATCGTTGAAAGCAAGACGGGGGTTGATGCCCTGGGAAAACATATTGAGCGCCAGAGTGACGATGTCGACATTGCCGGTACGCTCGCCATTGCCGAACAGCGTCCCCTCGACCCGCTCCCCTCCGGCAAGCAGGGCGAGTTCGGTGGCGGCCACGGCGCATCCCCGATCATTGTGTGCGTGGAGGCTGATTATGGCCCGTTTGCGATCGGTCAGATGTGAGCAGAACCACTCGATCTGATCGGCGTAAATGTTGGGCGAGGACATCTCCACGGTTGCCGGCAGATTGATAATGACCGGCGACTCGACTGTCGGTTGCAGCACCGCCATTACCCGCTCGCAGATCTCGAGGGCGAACTCCAGTTCGGTGCCGGTGAAGCTTTCCGGGGAATACTCATAACGAAAGCGCGTTTCGGGATATTTCTTTGCCTCTTCCTTAAGGAGCGTTGCCCCCTGCACCGCCAGATCAATTATCTCGCGGCGGCTCATCTTGAACACGGAGCGACGCTGCAGGGTCGAGGTGGAATTGTAGAGATGGACGATGGCTTGCTTGGCGCCGCGCAGGGACTCGTAGGTCTTGGTGATGAGGTGTTCGCGGGCCTGGGTCAGCACCTGGATGCAGATATCATCGGGGATCCTCTTTTCTTCGATGAGCAATCTGGTGAAGTCGAACTCCACCTGGGAGGCAGAGGGAAAGCCAACTTCGATCTCGGTGAAGCCAAGGTCGGTGAGCAGCTGAAACATCTCCAGTTTCTTTTCCAGGCTCATCGGCTGAATCAGAGCCTGATTACCGTCGCGAAGATCAACGCTGCACCATACTGGAGCCTGGCTCAAGGTTTTGCTGGGCCATTGGCGCTGCGGCAGATGGACCGGAGGATAAGGCCGATACTTGGCGACAATTTGGGGATTCATGGATCGCACTCCTTTGTTAAAGCAACAGAACAAAAAAAAAGGCCACGGTCTTGCGACCGTGGCCTTGGGGAAGAACTCAATTTGCACAACTACAAACTGCACCCCTCCGCGTCAGCCACGGTAGCAAGCGGCAGACAACCTTGAAGGAGACGAAGTGGCGAGTTTACGGTGACCATGTTGATATCTTTAAATAATTCCTGGTGAAAAATCAGCTTGGATATTCAATGTACTCAGAAATCAACAAGAGTGTCAAGGGCTTTCCCTGCTGCGTCGAGAAAAAGTCGCGCCTTCCTTGAGCCAGAACACGTGGCAGGCGGGTTTATCTCTGCACTGTTGACGGTTGACAGATACCTCCTTGATCTATATATTTCGTGCTCTTTGGAAAAATTCTGGTTTTTCAAGACGTTCTCGCGCATCCAAGGGCAGGCTCAATTTCACAAGGAAATGGTTTCATGGGAAAAATCAGCGGATCTCAAGCAATCATCAAATGTCTTCAAGAAGAGGGCGTCCATACCATCTTCGGCTATCCCGGCGGGGCAGTACTCGACCTCTATGATGCCCTGATGGATTCTGAAATCACCAATGTTCTGGTGCGCCATGAGCAGGGAGCGGTGCATGCCGCCGACGGATTCGCGCGAGTATCCGGGGAGGTCGGGGTCGCCCTGCTCACCTCGGGCCCTGGCGCGACCAATGGAGTTACCGGGCTCGCCACCGCTCATATGGACTCCATCCCCCTGGTTGTTCTTACTGGTCAGGTGCCACGCGCGCTGATCGGCAACGACGCCTTTCAGGAGGTTGACATCATTGGTATTACTATGCCTTGCACCAAACACAATTATTTGGTGAGCAAACTCGAGGATCTCGTCCCTACCCTGCGCGAGGCCTTCCATATTGCCCGTACTGGCCGGCCTGGCCCGGTCCTGGTCGATCTGCCCAAGGACCTGGTGGCCAACAGATTGACCTATCCGGAAAAAACACCGATCCACATCTCCACTTATCAACCGACCTTCATGCCCCACCCTGTTCAGGTCGAAAAGGCCTGCCGCCGTATCCTCCAGGCGAAACGGCCGGTTCTCTATGTCGGCGGCGGGGTGATCTCCTCCAACGCCAGTAAGGAATTGACCGAACTTGCCGATCGTCTTAATATTCCGGTGACCATGACTCTCATGGGATTGGGAGCCTACCCCGCCAGCCGCCGACTCTGCATGGGCATGCTTGGCATGCACGGCACCTATACCGCCAATATGGCGGTTGCCGAGTGCGACCTGCTCATCGCCGTCGGTGCCCGCTTCGACGACAGAGTCACCGGCAAGCTATCCGAGTTCGCCACCAAAGCGGAAATAATCCATATTGATATCGATCCCACCTCGATCAGCAAGAACGTCAAAGTTGATATCCCCATCGTCGCTGATTGCAAGAACGCCCTTACCGCCATGAACCTTTGGTTCAGCGGAAATTCGAGCAACAACGCTATCGAGCAGGTGGAACGACTCCAACCATGGTTTGCCATTATTGAGGGCTGGACAGCCAAGCATCCTTTGGGTTACCGCCAGGATGAAAAGGTGATCAAACCCCAATACGTCGTCGAGACCCTGCACCACCTCACCAACGGCAAGGCGATCGTCACCACAGAGGTTGGTCAGAACCAGATGTGGGCCGCCCAGTTTTACAATTTCGAGCACCCGCGTCATTTTGTCACCTCTGGCGGTTTAGGCACCATGGGCTTCGGTCTCCCTGCC
>CAYSON010000289.1:0-5034 GCA_964432635.1 uncultured Desulfopila sp. | reverse complement strand
AAAGGTGCCGGCGGTGATGATCGTCTTATAGAGCCGGTCGACGATGGCCGCGATCTCCGGGGTCGAGCCGGAGGTGATTTTAACAATTGACGGCAGGCGGTGCTCCTTGTCGCCGGGATTGATGCGCTCTGGGCTGTAGCCGCAAAAGAAGTCGCGATTGTAGGTCATTCCCGAGCCTTTTTCGAGCAAGGGCACGCACACCTCCTCGGTGGCTCCAGGATAGACGGTGGACTCGTAGATGACGATGTCACCTCGCTTGAGTAGTGGTGCCACGGTGCGCGATGCCCCCTCGAGAGGACGAAAATCTGGACGCTTGGCGGCATCGATGGGGGTTGGCACAGCGACAATATAAACGTTGCAGTCGCCTATCTCGCGACTGTCGGCGGTAAAGACGAGATGGGTGGCTCGTTTTAGCTCAGTATCGGAGACCTCAAGTGTCGAGTCACTTCCACGTCGTAACTCCTCGATTCTGGATGGATTGAGGTCAAAGCCGACAGTGCTGAAATGTTTGCCGAACTCCACCGCCAAAGGGAGTCCGACATAGCCGAGACCGACAATGCACAGTCTATGGTCCGAGGTGGCGGTCATCAATCACACTCCTTGCGGCGTGCGACCGCCGTAATAGATCAGCCCTTGACTGTCGGTTTCGAGAACGGAAACGCTATAGAGGGTGTAGGTGTCGCTAGTCAGGCGAGGCTGCAAATCGTGAAAGAGAAATTCGGCGATATACTCCGAAGAGGGGTTCTTAACCTGGAAAAAGGGCAGGGTGTTGAGATCACGGTGGTCGAGTTTCTCAATCGTTTCCTTGACAATGGTTTTCAGTATCTTGAAATCTATCCCCATGCCGCAGCGGTCTATGGCCGTCGCCCGCACCGTCACTTTGACCTTCCAATTATGACCATGGGGTTTCTCGCATTCTCCAGGGTAATCGCGCAAATGATGCGCCCCGGCGAAGTGGGTATCAATAAAGATGTCAAACATCCCTTTCTCCTCTCAAGATGGTGATGGTCGGGGATGGCGGCAGGCCATCCTTGGCGGCATTGCGGGCAATGTAATACCTTACCATCACTTCGTCATCTTTTTTTGCGTCGGTAAAATTGATGAAGACCGGGAGGAGAGTAGGCTGCGAAAAAGGTTTGCCATTCGTCTCAGTCTGACTACAATGACTCTCCGTGGGGAGTAACTGTTTCCAGTGCGGGGAGACTCCCCGATTTCCCGTCCTCTTGTGTGGCGCCACCAGGCATATAATGAACGCCGGCGATATCAGCGAAGATTCCTTGTATAACGGCGCACTGGTCCTTCGCCAGCACCGTTGCGGCTACCGTTTTTCCATTGATGCGGTGCTCCTTGCCCATTTTATTTCGTGCTGCAGGGGGATGTCGGTGCTTGATCTTGGTACCGGTTGCGGTGTTGTTCTGCTTATTCTTCTTTATCGTTGGGGAAAAGGTCTTGGTCCGGCTGTCGGTATCGAAATACAGGCGGAATTGGCACAGCGGGCACGAGAAAACTTACTCGTTAACGGTTGCGAAGAGGTAGGTGCCATAATCGAGGGAGACTTCAAGCAATGCTCCTCGCTCATCGCCACGGAATCCTTCGATCTCGTCGTTTGCAATCCCCCTTTTTTTGCCTTAGGCAGCGGTCGGACCAGCAGCTCCATGCAGTCCAGATTGGCACGGCACCAGGTTCTCGCCGGACTGGAGGACGTTTTCGTCGCCGCCGCCTGGGCAGTGCGCAATCGAGGGACGGTGGCCATCATATATCCTGCCGACAAGATAGGTGAAGCGATTATCCTTGGCAAAAAACATCGCCTGGAAATAAAGCGATTGCGCTTTGTTTACAGCTATCCCGAGAGGAATGGGAAGGCGCGCCTGGTCCTGCTCGAATATTGTAAAAATGCGGGAGAAGGGGGCACGGTGGCGCCGCCTTTGTACATATATCAGCAAAAAAATGGTGCATTTACTGAAGAAATGGAGAATTTCTATCAAGCTAATGGCAGTCATAATCAATAATTAAGGACCCATTTCTCTCTCTATGCTCGCTATTCTTTCAAGTTGCACGGTTGTCGGCATCAATGGCTGGGTCATCCAGGTTGAAGTCGATGTGTCCGGTGGGTTGCCGAATTTTTCCACTGTCGGCTTACCTGACAGCTCGGTACGCGAAAGCAAGGATCGTGTCAAGGCGGCGATCAAAAACTGCGGGTACGCCTTTCCCAACAAACGCATCACTGTCAACCTTGCTCCGGCAGACTTTAGAAAGGAAGGCTCAGGGTTCGACCTTCCTATCGCCGTCGGCATTCTCGAAGCCACCGAAACCTTGAGACGGGGGCGTCCCGGCCGCTACTGTCTGGTTGGAGAGCTGTCGCTCGACGGTGCCGTTCATCGCGTCAGTGGCATTTTGCCGATGATCCTGGCCACTCGGCAACAGGGGTTCGATGGGATCATTATACCCGAAGAAAACAGTGAAGAGGCGCAAGTTGCTCCGCAAGGCATAGAGATCATCGTTGTCCGTTCTCTGCCGCAAGCGGTGGAGTTTCTTGCGGGAGTGGCTGAGCCAGTGGCCTTTTGCCGCAAGGATCTGCGAACCATGGCGATGACTACCCCTTACCAGGTCGATTTCGCCGAGATCAAAGGACAGCAGCAGGTCAAACGGGCATTGGAAATCGCTGCCTGTGGGGGACATAATGTCCTTCTTAAAGGGCCTCCCGGGTCGGGTAAAACCATGCTGGCCCGGCGTTTTCCAACTATTTTGCCGCCGATGAGCGGAGAAGAAATCATCGAGACCACGAAAATCTACAGTGTGGCCGGAAAGGCCCACAACAAGAACGGAGTCTGTGCAATCCGACCCTTTCGTGCCCCTCACCATACTATTTCCGATGCCGGTCTCATCGGTGGAGGCACCGTCCCCCAGCCAGGTGAGGTGTCTCTTGCCCATAATGGTGTGCTCTTTCTCGACGAACTCCCCGAGTTCAAAAAACACGTGCTGGAAGTGCTGCGCCAGCCGCTTGAGGACGGAGAGGTTACCATTGCCAGGGCCAATATGGCCTTGACCTTCCCCGCTCGATTCACCCTCATTGCGGCGATGAACCCCTGTCCCTGCGGCTTTTTCGGTGACAGCCGCAACAGCTGCAACTGTAACGAAAGTGAGATTAAGCGGTACAGCGCAAGGATCTCCGGCCCCTTGCTCGACAGGATTGACATGCACCTCGAGGTACCCGCTCTCGATTTTCAAGAAATGAGCGGAACCTCCGGAGGAGAGGCGTCGAGTGATATCAAACAACGGGTCGATGCCGCTCGAACGCTGCAACTGCAACGTTTCTCCGATGTCCCTGGGGTCTATTGCAACAGCCAGATGGGTGTGAGGCTCCAGGAGAGATACTGCCGGCTTGATCGAGCCTCGATCATGCTCCTCGAAAAAAGCGTGGTAAGGCTGGGCTTGTCGGCCAGAGCCTATAACCGAATACTCAAGGTTGCCCGCACCATCGCCGATATGTGCGGCGCTGTGCATATCGGGGCCCCCCATGTCGCCGAAGCGGTGCAGTTCTGCCGTGGCGATCAATAAAGGCGAGGACGGGGAGAGTCGGTAGATGGCAGTGAAGTGCACCATGTTCGATATCTGCTCCCTGGCCGTTCTATCGCTCGCCTACTTGGTGGTGGCCGGTTTTTCCCCAGAAAAGTTGCGAGAGATGGTGCATTATGTTCCTCAAGATGCGCTGGTTTATGGTGAACAGGGCGACGCAACGGCTGTTGCCAGGGAGGTATTGGCCTCTCATTTTGTGACAAAGCTGCTTGAAAAAGAGCGTGACCAAGTGGCAAAAAATGCTGGAACTGGCTCCGAGGCAGCACACCTCATTTTTTCGGCCAGGAGATGGCTTGCCGCGGTGATGAACCATCCCCTGACCAAGGACTTGAGCATCGATACCTTTGCCCTGGCACTTCTGCCGCCACCAGTGACCAGACCGCGTCCCGCCCTCATGGAGGATTTCCTTCTCGATAACCTGGTGGTGTGGCTGAGGACCAGGGGAGCATCCGCCTGGGACGATGATTTTGAAGCAATGCTTCTTCAGCAAAGCGGAGCACAGGGAGTAGTCAGCAGCCAGTACGGAAAACACCAGATCAGACGCATGGTTGTTGCCGATGCAACCATCTCCATGGTGGTGCTGGGTAAGACCCTTGCCTTGTCCGCCAATGAGTCGCATTTGCGCCGCTGTATCGACGTCTATGACGGTGCGCGCCCATCGTTTGCGGAGAGTGGTGCATCCTGGCCCCAGCAGCAGGGGCAACCTTGGCGACAGTTCTTCGTACATATGGTGGCTTTGGCTGAGGTGTTCGGGATTGAGCAATCCAGCAAAAGCTTGATACAGCCCATCGATACCATCGCATATCGGGAATTTCTCGACCAGGGCACCGCTCATAAACATCTGCGAATTGCCTATGATCCGCAACGAGTCGACCCAGCTGTAGCAAAGGTCTTGCTAGGGACCCCCGGCTCTGTTCCTCCCAGCATGCCGATGGCGAAGGACTCGATGCTGTGGTTGTGGTCAAACTCTCTACCGTTTTCACTGTTTTTCCCCTTGAACGAGGAGGCAGATGTCAACTCCATCAACAGTGATGTGCATGAGGGTAGCGAGATTCTCAAGGAGGTGGTCAGTGAGATAACCGATCATCTGGAACGAGCAAGCCTTGTTGTCGCCGACACCAATCCAAGCAACAGTCCACTGGCAATTCCGTTGATGGTGTTGTGTACTCGGATTGAGGAGCCGCAGCATCTGCTGGCACGCCTTGGACAACTGTCAAACTTCTATCAGGTGTCTCTAGGAGTCGTTGATCAGGAGCCCTTGCGTTACTGGTACTGGACGCAAAGCCCAGGGGAAGGATTTACCTTTCTTTTCGGCGTTTATGAGGGCCTCTTTTTTTTGAGCAATAGCCGTGAAGTGGTGCACAGGCTGTTCGGTGTCTCCAAAGATGCCAAGCTCTCGCAAGAACCGAGAGCAACAACCCCTGTCGAACCGTCCTTAACGCATTACAACAATCTGCT
>CAYSON010000288.1:0-5037 GCA_964432635.1 uncultured Desulfopila sp. | reverse complement strand
CCGCACTGGCCGCGCACCATGTCAGCGGTCGGCTGAAGATCGCCCCCGAGCATAGCGACCCGACCATCCTCGCCCTGATGAACAAGGAACCGCACGCCCTTCTCGAACGCTTTGTCCTTGCCTGCCGCGACATCGGCAAAAACATCGGTAAAACGATCGAACTCGCCCCCTACCTGCTACTCTCCCATCCCGGATCGCGCCCCGAGGCGGTCCAGCACTTGGTTGCCGATCTCCATAGACTCCGCCTGCCGGTGAGAACCTTCCAGGATTTCACCCCCACTCCGGGGACGCTCTCAACCGCGATGTACGTTAGCGGAAAGGACCCGAGCACCAGGCAAAGTATTCCCGTGCCGCGCGGCCATTCCGAGCGCATGCAGGAGAGAAGACTTGTCGAGGCCTACCTTCGGCAACATTCCGCCGAAAAAACCGAGAAAAAGAAGACGAGAAAACGCTGAGCGGGTTGACGGGTATCAACCCCCAGGGATCACCGAGGTGGGGCGGGCTTACGGTAATAATTGCCGTAATAGGAGTAGCTTTTATTCATGAGTTTTGCACTGATCGGGTTGGTTTGATGGCCATTGAAGACCACCCCGAGGATTTTTTCCTTGCCGATATCGCTGACAGCCTTCTCGAGCAGGACCTTGCCGGCATGCCCCTGACGCACCACCAAGATCACCCCATCAACTACCTGGGCCAAGGTCATCGACTCCGAGGCCACCATCAACGGTGGGCAGTCAAAAACCACGAAACGATCCGGATAGCGACGGGCCAGTTCGGACACCAACTCGTGCATGCGAGTTGAACCGAGCAGTTCCGCAGGATTCACCGGGGGCACCCCGCTGGTGAGAATGGAAAGTTTGTCCATCGAGGTCTTATGAATGAGCGAGGACAACTCGGTCCCATTCTTCAAATAGTCGGAAAGGCCATGGGTGTTGTCAATCCCAAAAAGATTGGCCAAGGTTGGTAAGCGGAGATCGCAGTCGACCAGCAGAGCATGCTGATCGATACCCTGGGCGAGAACGATGCCCAGATTTGCAGAAACAAAGCTTTTCCCTTCCTGGGGAAGCACCGAAGTTACGACTATGGTCTTCGGTGCCGGCCGACCATCAGACGGCAAGAGGATCTTCGAACGAAGAACGCGAAAGGCCTCGCTCGCTAAGGGAGAAAAATTGACTGCCTGAAGGACCCGTTCATCCCATTGCCTTTCAACGACCGCTAGTGCAGGTGGTGTCTCTTCAACCTTACCGACGACATTGCCTTGACCATCATTGTTCATGCCATCTCTATCGAAACTGCTCGATACCTCATTTGTTAAGTAAACACTGGTGTATTCCCAGATTGTCGGAGAAAGGTCTATTGTTTTCGCCTTCAATCCAGGCTGAGAGTTTTCCTGATGAACGCCCAAAGAAACTGCAACCATCCTCGATGATAGGCGTAGGCGACGGCAACTCCCTCAAGAACCACAACGACCGCCCCCACCAGCAGCCAACGTTTCCACGACAATCGCTGCGGCGGCAGGTAAAAGGCACTCTGGTCACCGGGTATATACAGTTTCTCCACACACTCGCGGATAATCTTCTCATCGACCTTGACCCTGTCGCGGGAATAGGCGGCGAGCATGGCGGTATCGCAGAGGATGTTGATCTGCCGGGGATTGCCGCCGGTGGCCGCATAGATCAGATCAAGGGCTTTCGCGGAGAAGAGGTCGGGGTTTTTCGCCCCACTCCGCTTGAGGCGAAAGAGCACATACTGTATGGCCTCAGCCCTCGACAATTGGTCGAGATGATAGCGCACGGCGATGCGCTGGCTGAGGGGGGAGAGTTGCTGGTCATTGAGTCGTTCCAGTAGCTCCGGTTGACCGACCAAGAAAATACTGAGAGCATTTTTCAGTTCGGCCGCCATATTGACCAAGAGACGCATCTCCTCAAGCAGGTCGATGGGCAGAGCGTGAGCCTCGTCGATAATCAGCAGTACCCGGCGATTGGCTCGCTTGCATTTCTCGAGCAGCTTGGAAAAGAGCACCAGAAACTTTGCCTTGTTGCCGTCAAAGAGCAACCCCAACTGTGCCGCAAAGTAGTAAAAAAAATCGTCCAGTTCGAGCGTCGGATTGGAGATCACGCAGACATAGCCGGGATTTTCCAAAGTCTTGGCGAGGACGTTGATCAGCGTTGTCTTACCGGTGCCCACCCCGCCGGTAAAAAGCAGGAAGGCTTTGTCGGAGACCACCCCGTGCTTGAGTACGGCAAGGGCCTCCTTGTGCCCCTCACCGAGAAAGAGCAGTGCGGAATCCGGATTCAATTCGAAGGGCTTGCGATGAAGGCCGAAATGCTCTCGGTACACAGCATTACTGTCTATTTCATAGAACGACATAGCCTTTCATCCATACGACGGCAAAAAGAGCTGCTACGCCACACGCAGCGACGATGAGGATCAGGGTGGTCAACACTGCCTTAAGTCTTCTCCTTTTTCCCTCGGCCTCTGTTTCAAGATAGGGAATGGTTGTCAAGAGAGTTATACCCAAAGTCGACTCGATCAGTTCCGGATCTCGCACCGTGCCATCGAAAAAGTCAAGAATAAACGAGATGCCCACTCCCAGACCTAGTCCCGCGGCTATTGCTATTCCAAGAATTTTTAGAAAATCCGGTTGAATCGGCTTTTCCGGAGCACGAGCTGGATCCTCGATCTTGAATTGACTCCCTTTCTGCCGTTTCTCGAGGTTGAGCATGGACTTAGCCTCAAGATCCTGTGCCACCAAATAGTCGTAATGGCGCTTCAGTTGCCCGTATTCACGGGTCAAAGCAGCCCATTCCGCCTCGCGAATGGGCGCGGCAGCGACCCACTCTTCATACTGGGCGATGACTTTTTTCTGACTTTCCTTGTCGGCTTTGATCGCTTCAATATTGCGGAGAATATTCTTCCTTTGTGTCTCCAGTTGAAGAATAACCGTATCGACAGATTCTCGGACCAATGTGGACGCCCCGTCCCCTGCGGCAGCGGAGGGAGAACCGGCTGAATTCTCACGGTCGCGGGCGACCTCCTCCTCAAGCGTAGCAATGATTGTCCGCAGGCGTCGTATTTCTGGATGTTTTTCCGTGTAGCGGCTTTGCAGCTGCTCGAGGATCAACTTGGCCTTGGCCAGGCGTGCTTCCTTGCTCTGCTGGGGAACCTGCTCCTGCGGCGGAGCGGTCAAGTCGCTTTCACTTTTAAGCTGTGCAGCTCCCTCCAGGACCCTGCGGCGGTTGGTGATCTGATCCTGGATAAGAACCGCCGTTCTTTCCAAATCTTGAATACTTAACTGCCTTTCCTGGTCTTGCTTTTGAAGAGCGATAAGTCTTGTGACATTGGATTCTCGGTGTTCCGGGAGCTCGTTAAAATATTTCAGCTTGTAATCGCGCATGGAGTTTTCCTTACGATCCATTGCCGCTTTGGCGCTCTCCAACTCGTTACTGGCAAAAGCGTAAGTCTCCGATGCCTTCTCTTCCCGGTATTTTAAATTCTCCTCGATAAATTTGGCGGCCAAAGAATTGGTAACCTTAACAACCAACTCACGGTTTTTATGTTGGAAAAAAATTCGGAACGTATCCCCTTTGGCTGATGGTTCGATCTTTATATCTCTGCTCATCATTTCGACAACATCTTCCATCGGTTGTTTCTGCCGAGCCTCGGGATATAACCGCAAGTCTACAATAAGTTTCTCTAAGCTTGAGCGGCTGGTAACGATTTGCGTGAGTGTGCTGACGATATCGCGTATGCGCGTCCCTACATCCGCAGTCATTTTTGAGGTGCTAATGGTTTGTTGTTGATAGCTGAGCAGGCTGGACGCTTGATAGAGTTTGGGGGTTTTGAGATACACCCCGAGCCCTATCGGAAGGCAAAGCAGAAACATAATTATAATGAATACCTTACGACGAAATAGCAAGTCCACATATCTGTTAAGGAACTTGCGCTGTGAGGAATCCATATTCAATCCTTTGTAAAAAGAAAAAACCTTGCCAAGAAAGTTACAACCTGTCCTTGAAGCAATCAGCGCACAATAGACCATCCGATCAGATTTTTCAAACCATTACGGACCGCTATCTGCTCGATATTCACTGCGTGTTCTTCCCCTGGCGCAACAGCGACTCAGAGGAAATCCTCGGGTGAGAACGTCGTCGCCTGAGAAATGGTCGGCAACCCGAAAGCAAGCATGGAAAGGCGGTCAACACCCAGGGCTATCCCCGCCGCCTCCGGCATTTTTTCGAGATCGCGAAGAAAGGATTCGGGCATGATGACCTGGCGACCGCTACTGTTGCGGATGGCTGTTATCTCCTCGCCAAAGCGCTGCCGCTGCTCTTTTTCATCGTTGAGTTCGGAAAAGCCGTTGGCCAGCTCCACTCCCTTGATATAGAGTTCAAAGCGCTCGGCAAGATGCCGGGCCTCCGGCTTGCGGCGTGACAGGGAGGCTAGGGCAACCGGATAGTCGCAGAGAAACGAGGGGGTGGTCAGCCCCAGGCGGGGCTCGACGAACTCGTTGAGGAGCTCATCAAATCGTCCCGAGTCCAGGGCGGTTGCCAGAGGCACCGGGGAAAAGCGGTCGAAGGCATCCTGCACCGTCAGTTTTTCCCAGTGGCTATAAAGATCAATGCCGGCAAAGATGGCGGTTACCCCGGTGGTCTCAATCCGCCGTGGCTCCTTTGGCCATTCGTCATGGAGAAATTGACAAAGGTCTCGGCAGTCGTCCATAAGCTGTAGGTAATCACTGCCGGCGCGATACCACTCGAGCAAGGTGAACTCCTCAAGATGCAGCCGACCCCGTTCTTCCTTGCGAAAGCAATGCCCGAGCTGAAAGATTGGCGTTGCCCCGTGGGCAAGAAGGCGCTTCATGCACAGCTCTGGAGAGGCCTGAAGATATTGCTCCTCGGCAAGGAACAACTTTATGTGTCGCTCTGGGATGGAAACGGGAAGACGCAACGGGGTATCGACCTCGATAATGCCCTGGCCTTCAAAGAACTGTCGGATGAGACGGAGCAGGGCTGCACGGCCATGCAGCCCGGAAAG
>CAYSON010000287.1:0-5044 GCA_964432635.1 uncultured Desulfopila sp. | reverse complement strand
GCGGCGCAGCAGCGCGGCGAGCTTGCCGGCGGTGGTGGTCTTGCCCGAGCCCTGTAAGCCGGCCATCATAATGGTCACCGGCTGGCGGCCATCAAGCTTTATCGGTTGGGTAACACCGCCGAGAAGCTCCACCAGCTCCTCATGGACAATCTTGATGACCTGTTGTCCGGGACTGAGGCTCTTCGAAACTTCCCTGCCGACGGCTTGTTCGCTGACTTTAGCTACGAAATCCTTGGCCACCTTGAAGTTGACATCGGCCTCAAGCAGGGCGCCACGCACCTCGTGCAACGCCTCGCCGATGTTTTCTTCGGTGAGTTTGCCATGGCCGCGAAGTTTCTTGAAGACTCCTTCCAGCCTATCGGAGAGATTTTCGAACATAGTCGTTGTCAGTGGTTCCAGAGCGAAAACATGCTGCACTACCCGAAAAAAGCGTCGACCGGCCGGAAAAACGGAGAAAGGCCGGTGCGCAGAAATTCAAAAGAGAAGAAAAATACTGTGTATCTCAGTTTCTGTCAAGCAAGGAAAAAAATCTGCCGGCAACAATCATCCCTGATAAGCGTTCTCAGCGTGATCTGCGGGCCGGAATCATCATCGCGCCTTGAAGCCATGGCGCACGAGATAGACGACGATCGCCGGCCACACCAGCAAAACCAGGGCGAGCCACAGATACTTGTCGGTGGGGTTGGCGAAGTGGCGCTGCATGATGTCGCGCAAGACCACGATCATCAATACGACATTGACCGCCAAGCCGATGGAGGCCAACGGCAGCAGGACTGACGGTTGCCGAAAATTGGGGAAAAGCATCAGGGTACCTACAAGGATGAAGGCGAAAAGGATTGCCGCTAGGCAAAGACATTTTTCAAGAAGAGTCATGGACATCGGGGGTGGTAAAGGTGGTTGCCCTTTGTGCCGAGGCGCGGGCTCTCAATCTGTCGCGGCGCAGAAGGTGTGGTTTTGCCGGAGTTCCACTTATAGAGGGATGGTGGCCCTCTGTAAAGGGAATTGTGGGGTGGTGTCCTTGCTAACCTGGCGTTAAAGGATTGTTGAAAGACAGGAAAAGGGGTAAATGGGAAGATATATTCCACTATGGGAAATACTCGCCTTGACGAAACTGTTGCGCTCGACCATACCAGGAAGCGAGGTGGTCAAGGTGGTGACCAACGGTACTCCCCCGGCCGGACGCCGCAGTCGGAAAATCTTATCTACGCCTATGACCTTCCAAAGAAATGCCGGTCTACGAATTCGTCGCTTTCGATGAACGCGGCAAGCGGATCAAAGGGCTTATTGATGCCGATACCCTTGCCCAAGCGCGAACCCGACTGCGTATCCGCAACAGCTTTCCGGTTACCATCAGCGAAAGCCATGACACCCGGAGCGATAGGCTCCGCAGTGCAGTGTCGGGGTGGGGGCGTCAGAGCGTCTCAAGCCGGGAGATAACCGCTATGACCAGGCAGCTGGCGACCCTGCTCGCCGCCGGCATTCCCCTGGTCGAGTCCCTTGATGTTCTCCTGCAGCAGGCGCCGGGTGCGGTTCTGAAAACCATCATCGCTGGAATTCGCGAGGAGATTAACCAGGGGAGAACATTTACGGCGGCGCTGACCTCCCATGGGCACCATTTCCCGCCGCTCTATATCAATATGGTACGAGCTGGGGAGGCGGCCGGCAATCTCGAGGTTGTTCTCGAGCGTCTTGCCGAAGTGCGCGAGCGGCAGGACCAAATGCAGGGCAAGTTGCGGGCCGCGCTGGCCTACCCGCTGTTGATGGCGGTTTTCGGCATAACGGTTGTTATCTTTCTGCTCGTCTATGTGGTTCCCGGCATCAGCGAGGTCTTTCGCCAGTCAGCGACCCTTCTGCCGCTGCCGACACGGCTGCTTCTGGCCGGCAGCAGCGTTTTGCGCCAGTACTGGTGGGCGCTCGCCCTTGGCCTGCTGGTCGTCCTGTGGGGTGTTGATCGCCTGAGGCGGAGCGTGAACGGCCGCCGCTTGTGGGATGGCCTGCGTCTGCGTTGCCCCGTGCTGGGTCGGGTAGGGATGAACCTTCTCCTGGCCCGCTTTGCCATGACCCTCTCCGGCTTGCTGCGCAGTGGCGTTGGCCTGCTCCCATCGCTGGCCATAGTCCGCGCCCTGGTCGATAATGTCCTGGTCGCCGAAGTGCTCGACACCGCCATGGCGAGGATTACCGCCGGAGACAGTCTGGCGGAGTCTCTGGCCGACTCCCCGTGGTTTCCTCCGGCCTTGCGGCGGATGATCGGCGTCGGCGAGCGCAGCGGCAGCCTTGAAAAAATGCTTGAGAAAAGCGCCGCCGTCTATGAGGGGGAGGCTGAGGCGTCGCTGACCGCCCTCACGGCGCTGCTTGAACCGCTGATGATCGTGGTCATGGGTGTGGCGGTCGGGTTTGTGGTGTTGTCGGTCTTGTTGCCGATCTTCGAAATGAGTCAGATGATCGGGTAAGGCGGCTGGCGCCCGCAACTCAGGGCCCCGTCATCCCCTCCGGGGATAAGTGCCTTGGTGGTGTCGCGGACGGCAATGTTTTTCAAAACCCAATTTTTTGTTTTTTGTGACAGCTTTTATGGAGTAAGGCACTAAATCGCGTCCGTCGACGCGGATCTGTTGGAAAGGAAAGGATGAAGACAACGAAGATGGTGGCCCCGCCGGTAGCAACCACCAATTGCGGTGCCGGAGGTTTTACCCTGCTTGAACTTCTCGTGGTTTTGGTGATTCTCGGCATTCTCGCCACCTATATTGGTCCAAAACTCATGGGACATCCCGATGAGGCCAAACGGACCAAGGCAATGGTGCAGATTCAGGCCCTGGAGACTGCCCTGCGCACCTACCAGCTCGACAACGGCGTTTATCCCTCCACCGACCAGGGGCTGCAGGCCCTGGTGGAGCAACCCAAGGGTGGCAAGGCAGCGGCCAAGTGGCGTTCCGGTGGCTATCTCGAAAAGCGCACGGTGCCGCTCGATCCTTGGGGCAAGTCCTATATCTATCTCTCCCCGGGGGGCAAGGGCGACTTTGATCTCAGTTCCCTCGGAGCTGATGGCGAGCGCGGCGGTGAGGGGCGTGACAAGGATATACATAATTGGGAAATAGAGTAGCCTCAGGGGTCAAGGCCCCCGCTGCCGCCGTCATGCTCTGCCGCCACGCCGGCTTCAGTCTGCTTGAACTCCTGGTGACTTGCAGTCTTGTCGCCATGGTGGTGGTTTTGGCCCTGCCGGTGGTTGGAGGGATCACCCTGAGCGATCCTCTGGCCGGTTCCGCTGTTCGCATTGCCGGTCTGGTCGACAGTGCCAGGGCCACCGCCCTGCGTACCGGCACCTCCCAAGTACTCCTTATCGATGGCGGTAACGGTCGGCTCTGGTACGAGTCAGAGCCAACCGGGAAAACCGTGGAGAACAGGCAACTTTCTTTAGTAGAGCTGCCAGCCGGGGTGCATCTGCGCAAGGTGGTTGTAGCCAGTGCCGTGCCTCAAGGCGACGGCCCGGTCAGATTGTGGGTCAGTCGCCGGGGCACGGTCGCACCCGCCGTCCTCGAACTGGCCGATGGGCGCGGCAAGGCCCTGCGGCTAACCGTGCATGCGCTCTTTCCCAGGGTGGACATCGTGCCTGCCGACGCTTTAACTGCCCTCGAAAAATCGACCTCGTGGCCTTCTCGGCGGAGTTCGTGAACATGCCGACCATGCCGAGAATCACTCTCTGCCTCCACCGCTTCCCTGCTGGATTCACCCTTCTTGAGGTGATGATCGCCGTTGCGGTCATTGCCATCGCCCTGGTGGCCCTGCTTGGGTCCCAGGCGCGAAGCCTTGGCCGCGCCGGCGAGACAACCTTCAACGGCTTGGCCCCCTTGCTCGCTTCGGCCAAATTGGCGGAACTGGAAGGCGGGCTGTTGCTGCCGGCGGACGGGGAGGGGGATTTTTCGCCCAACCGGCCGGACTACCGCTGGCGAGTGAAGATCAGCGATCCCTTCGACGGTCGCCCGGAGCCTCTGCCGGGTCTTGCCGCCCATGTTTTCCGGGTTGAGGTGGTTGTCGCTCGGGAGGGTACGCCCTTTTCCTATGTTCTTACCTCCTATCTGGGACGAAAACGTTGAGGCGGGAGGGGCTCGTGCGGCAAAGGAACAGGGAAAACGGCTGGACCCTGATCGAGGTGCTGCTGGCCATCGCCATTTTTTCACTGGTGGCGGCCATGGGTTTCGGGGTTTACCGGGCGACCTTGGCCAACCTTTCTCGGGCCGGTGAAGAAAATGAGGCGATTGAGCGCAGTGGCGCCATTCTCGCCAGGATCAGCGAGGAGCTCAGCTCCCTGGTCCTCGACGACGAGGCCGTGTTTGTCGGGGAGGAAGACAGCTATCCCGGCGGACGCCGCGACACCCTTTACTTTCTTGGTAACTCCCCTCTGCTTCTTGACAAGAGCGATAGACCGCGCGGACGCGCCATTATCGGCTACCTGACCGAGCTTGATGGCGACGATGGCCTGCTGACCCTCTATCGCACTGAGACTGCGGTCCTGCCGGGGGTGGCGCATGGCCAGGGACAAAAAGATCGACATCTTCTTGTCAGGGGCTTGCGTGAGCTGCGCGTTTCCTATCATCGACTCGATGGCAGTGTTGTCACGAACTGGGCGGGACGGGAAACGTCAGAGACGCCGGATAAGGTGCAGGAGTTGCCGCGGGCGGTCTCGGTGGAACTGGGTTTTCCTCCGCTGCCACAGCGCCGGGAGGTGCGTCGTTTCTCCACCTTGGTTCTTCTGCCGCAGGTCGGGGCGAGGTAGGTGTTGATCATGATTTGTCGCCGCCTTATGTCTTCTTGCGCCTCCGGTCAAGATCGAGCGCCGGCCGCTTTCGCTGCCTGCGCCAACGAGAGAGGGGTTGCCCTGTTACTCACTTTGCTGCTACTCAGCGCGCTGACGGTATTGACCTTTTACCTGCACAGAAAGACCACTGCCGAGGCGGTGGTCGGCGAGGCATTCAAGCACCAGGTGAGGCTGCGCGCCGTTGCCGATTCGGCGGTACGCCTCGGTCTGGCCATTCTTGGGCAGCAGAGCGGC
>CAYSON010000286.1:0-5061 GCA_964432635.1 uncultured Desulfopila sp. | reverse complement strand
GCCGCCGAGGGAGGGGGGCGGGGGGGGGGGGGCAATGCAAGGGGGGGAGGGGGTGGTTCCTCATCCTGCCCTTGCCATCTCTCTGCACGGCGGCGTCTGAAATGGTCTGTTGATCAGGGTATCACGCCACGCTGGCAGGGAGAAAGGCTGCCTTTTTAGTTGTTGCTCTGCGGCGAACCTAGTATAATTCCACATTTTTTGCTGTAGTGCTGTTTGTCCGTCCCTGTTACGCCGAAGTGGAGTGTGATAGATGGCTGAGTCGGCCCACTAAAGGTATCACACAACAGTGTAGATTCAACGATTGAGGAAAATGAGATGAAAGTTTTGGTGAGCGATAATTTGTCCCAGGTTGGCATTGATATCCTCAAAAATGCCGGATTGGAAGTTGATGTCAAAACCGGGCTTTCCCCGGAAGAGCTCAAGACGATCATTGGCGACTATGAGGGCCTGGCTATCCGCAGCGCCACCAAGGTTACCGCCGATATCCTTTCGGCGGCGCACAAATTGAAGGTGGTCGGTCGCGCCGGAATCGGTCTTGATAACGTCGACATCCCGGTGGCCAGTCAAAAGGGCATCGTGGTGATGAACGCTCCGGACGGCAATGCCACCACCGCTGCCGAACATGCCATCGCCATGATGATGGCCCTGTGCCGCAACATTCCCCAGGCCTGTCGCTCGATGAAGGAAGGGCGATGGGACAAAAAGAAATTTATGGGCCGAGAGGTTACCGGCAAGACCTTCGGCGTCATCGGCATCGGTCGCATCGGCGCCATCGCCGCCAGTCGCGCCCAGGGCTTGAAGATGAAGACCATTGCCTACGACCCCTTTCTGCCTAAAGAGATGGCCGAGAAGATTGGTGTTGAACTGGTCGATTTGCAAACCCTGGCCAAACGGTCCGATGTCGTCTCCGTCCATGTGCCGTTGACCAAGGAAACGCAGAACTTGGTGTCGGCGGAGTTTTTCGCCAACATGAAGCCGGAGGCGCTCTTTGTCGACTGCGCCCGTGGCGGGGTGTGCGACGAATCCGCCCTCTACGAAGCCTTGCTCAACAAAAAAATTGCCGGAGCCGCCCTTGACGTTTTTGCCAAAGAGCCTACAACTCTGGAAAACTCGCCGTTGCTTGGTCTTGAGAACTTCATTTGTACCCCGCACCTTGGTGCCTCGACCAGCGAGGCCCAGGAGAAGGTGGCAATAATCATTGCCGAACAGATTGCCGAATACCTGTTAAAGGGAGTCGTCACCAATGCCGTCAATGTGCCTTCGGTGAGTGACGATGTGCTTGCTCAGGTCGGCCCCTATCTCACCTTGGGTGAGATGCTCGGCAACCTCCATATGCAGATTGCCAAGGGTGGGGTGGCCGAGGTCAATCTCGAATTTGGCGGAGGCTTGGCGGAACTTAACACCAACCCGATAACCGTTGCCTTCCTGAAAGGACTGTTCACGCCGATAATCAGGGATGCGGTTAATTATGTTAACGCCCCGATCATTGCCCGGGAGAGAGGTATTCGCGTCATCGAATCGAAAAGCGACAAATCCGATGACTTTATCAACACCCTGACAATCAAGGTGACCACCGGTGAGGGAGAGAATACCTTGGTCGGTACGGTGTTTGGACGCAAGGAGCCGCGTCTGGTGCGACTCAATACCTTCAGGCTCGAGGCAATGATGGCCGGGCCGATGTTGCTGGTTTTTAATAAGAACGTGCCGGGGGTTATCGGGGCGTTGGGAACGACACTCGGAGCGTCCGGGGTCAACATTTCTCGTATGACCGTCAGTCGCGAGGAGAAAAGCAATCAAAATATCATTTTGTTGAGCACCGACGAGTTGGTTTCCAAGGAGTTGCTGTTGAAGGTTAAGGCCTTGGCAAACGTCGAGAATGCTCAGGTACTTGAGTTTTAAGGCAAGGGGGGGAGTTTACACCCCCGGCGGGAGAGGGGCGATGTGGTCGGGGAACTCGGCCCTCGTCGCTGCGTGTGGTGTCCGAAAGTGGCAGCAGCGAGCATATATGCATTGCTGGTGTTGAGAGATGTGTTTTTGAGGAGGAGAGGAAAGGAATGGCTGATGAAGTGAAGGATGTAGAGAGCGAGTGTGGCTGCGGCGAGGGCAAGGTTCCCACCAGGGACGGAAGATGTGTCATGCCGGAGGTGACGTTTCCGGCATTGGTAATGTCGCTGAACACCTCCGCCCTGTATCATTTGGGCGAGATTGCCGAGCCCAAGACCGGCAAACGGGTGGTGGAGCCGGATTTGGCCCGGCATGCCATTGATACCTTGGTACTCCTCCAGAACAAGACCAAGGGCAACCTTGATCCCGAGGAGGAAGAGTTGTTGAAGAATATCCTCTACGACATCAAATTGCGGTTTGTCCGCGTCGTCAAGAAATAGACCGCTGCCGATGGGAGAAGATCGCCCTGTTCTGGTGCTGCGTGCGCCGGCCAAGATTAATCTCTATCTTCATGTGCTCGGAAAAAGAAGCGACGGCTACCACAACCTGGAAACGTGGATGCAGAAGGTTGATCTCTGTGACACCGTTACCCTGGAGGTGCTTGATCAGCCCGGTCGGGTAGAATTTGTCTGCAATGACTTGTCGATACCACAGGGGCAGGAGAATCTTGCCGCCAAGGCGGCGCTGGCATTTTTCAACGCCTGCTCCACGCCGGTTTCCTGGGGAGTTCGCATAACCCTCGACAAGGTGATCCCCGTTGCCGCCGGACTCGGTGGCGGCAGCAGTGATGCCGGAACGGTACTGCGCGGATTGAACGAACTTTCCGGAGGGATTATTGACGAGCAGCAGTTGCTGCAACTGGCCTGCTCGCTGGGTGCCGATGTGCCGTTCTTCGCTGTTGGCCATAGAGCGGTGATTGCTCGCGGGATCGGTGAAATCCTCCACCCCATCGCTTCGCTTGAGGATTGTTGGTTCATTCTGGTCAACCCCAATTTTTTTGTTTCCACGGCCTGGGTCTTCCAAAATTTACCGTTGACAACGGAGCCGAAACCCTCTAGATTGACATGCTTTCAACGGTACGGAAGCGTATCTTCTTTCTTGTCGGAGATGCATAATGATCTTGAAGCGGTGACCACCGCCAAGTATCCAGAAATCGATGACATCAAGGAGTTGTTGCTGAGGGCCGGTGCCGCCAGGGTGCTGATGTCCGGCAGCGGCCCGACCGTCTTTGGAGTCTTCCCCGACAGAGATGCGGTGCGGTATACCGATCTTCACAGTGTCGTAGAAGCATTGCGCCGTCAAGGCAAGGAAAGGACATATCTGTTAAGGGCTTTTGCTGGGGCGTCGCCAAGCGGTAAGGCACCGGGTTTTGATCCCGGCATCCGTAGGTTCGAATCCTTCCGCCCCAGCCATTGTTAAGCAGCGTCCGGTTTTTCTCAGTCAAGAATACGATGATACGAGATCTTAAGATTTTTTCCGGAAATGCTCACAGGCAGCTGGCGGAAGAAATCGCCACCCATTTGAATATTCCCCTGAGCAAGGCCGACCTGAGAAAATTCAGTGATGGTGAAATTTTCGTCGAACTGAAGGAAAACGTTCGCGGCACTGATGTCTTTCTCATTCAGCCCACCTGTACGCCGGTCAATGACCATCTGATGGAACTGGTGATCATGGTTGACGCCCTGCGCCGAGCCTCGGCGAGGCGGATAACGGCGGTGGTGCCCTATTACGGGTATGCGCGACAGGATCGTAAAAACGCCCCGCGCGTGCCGATTTCAGCCAAGGTGGTGGCGGAAATGTTTATGGCGGTGGGCGTGCGCCGTGTCCTCTGTATGGATCTGCACGCCGGACAAATTCAAGGTTTTTTCAATATTCCCGTTGACCATCTGTTCGCTGCCCCGGTTATCCTCAACTACATCAAGAAAAACTTCGGCGACGATGTCATCATGGTATCACCCGATGCCGGTGGCGTCGAGAGGACCAGAGCCTTCGCCAAGAGGCTCAACTCGGGATTGGCGATTATCGACAAGCGTCGCGACAAGCCCAACGAGTGTGAAGCGATGCACGTCATCGGTGATGTTCGCGGCAAGACTGCCATCCTCATGGATGACATGGTCGACACCGCCGGAACTCTCTGCTCCGGGGCGAGGACCTTGATTGAGCATGGAGCCAAAGAGGTCCATGCCTGCTGCTCGCATCCGGTACTGTCCGGACCGGCCATTCAACGACTCACTGAGTCGCCCCTGAAGTCCCTGGTGGTAACCAATTCTATTCCCCTGCGCGGAGACGCGGTTGATTGCGGGAAGATCATCGTGCTGTCTGTTTCTCGTCTGCTGGCCGAAGCCATCAATAGAATACACAACGAGGATTCAGTCAGTTCGCTGTTTGTCTAAGCGGTGTGGAAGAGACGATTTACAAGGCGTTAACGTATTTTAGCATTCGTTCGATTAGAAAGGCGGTCGTCGCTGTGATCGTTCGACAAAGGAGGTTATATGTTTCAGGTTGAAATTGCCGCATCAGTGAGAAAAAATTCTGGGAAAGGGCCAATGCGGCAGATGCGCATGCAAGGGGTTACTCCGGCGGTTGTTTATGGTGGTGGTGGAGAGGCGGTGATGCTGGAGATGGACACCAAGGTGTTGACAGCCAAATTGCTGGAGTTCTCTCGCAAGAATACGGTGGTGACCTTGCAGATAGACGGAGTCGGCGACAAGCAGGTGCGAATCGGCGAGTTGCAGACCGATCCGGTTCGCGACACCTTGATCCATGTCGATTTCTGTGAGATCGACTTGCAAAGAGATCGCCGGTATACCGTGCCTGTGGTCTACCAGGGCACCGCCAAAGGGGTTGACCTTGGTGGGGACATGGAGATTGAACATCATAAGGTGGTTCTTGAGGGCAAGCCCCTGGACATCCCCAACGAATGTGTCGTTGATGTGACTAATCTCGCCATCGGCGACAGTATTACCTGCGGACAGATAAGCATTCCTGCGAATGTTCGCATGATTACTGACATCTCCTCTCGCGTGGTTAGCATCGTCAAGCCCGGGCAAAAAGCTGCGGCCTAAAGCTGAGTTGAGCGGCTTGTCTGCTCAAACGAAACTTATGCCCTTGCGGTAT
>CAYSON010000285.1:0-5087 GCA_964432635.1 uncultured Desulfopila sp. | reverse complement strand
TCGGTGAGAACGAAGGCGAGCATGGTAGCCATGTTGGGCATGATCATCCCCGCCCCCTTGGCCATACCGATGATTTTCACCTCTTGTCCACCGACCAGGACGGTGGTGGAAGCGATTTTGCGCACCGTGTCGGTGGTCATGATCGCCCCCGCCACCAGCTCGAAGTTGTCGGGGTTGAGCTCCTCAACCAGAGCGGGGATGCCTCTCTCGAAGGCGGCGAGGTTGAGCTGCTCGCCGATCACTCCGGTGGAGGCGAGTTGGATCAAGCCCTCGGGAAGATTCATGTGCTCACCCAGCAGACTGCTGGTTCGCCGCGCCGCCTCCATGCCCTGTTCTCCAGTGCAGGCATTGGCGCAGCCACTGTTGACCAGGATGGCCTGAGCCTGGCCGCCCTTGAGGCGCTCGCGGTCAAGCAGTACTGGTGCCGCCTTGACCTGATTGGTGGTGAACATCCCGGCGGTAACGCAGGGAACATCGCTGACGATGAGGCCAAGATCGAGACGGTTGGCGTAGCGCACCCCGGCCTCGACCGCTGAGAAAGAAAATCCCTTGATCTTCATAGAAAAAACCTTTTATTAAAGAAGCAGTACTGCCCCGAACCAAGCAGAACAGCAAAGGTCGCGGCAGGCGCCGAACCCCCGGCAATGCTCTGGCCATGGGCCTGAAAACAAAATACATCTACCATTTAAGCAACGCTTTATGCTACGGTTAAAAGAGCTTGCCCGTAGCAATTTACGTATCATTTTCACCCATTTCACCTCTTCGTCAAGGGCTGCTTGTGGATCTGCCGCTTTTTTCCACCCTGGTCCTGCTCGCCGACCTGATCATCCGCATCGGCTTGTCGCTTCGGGTCATCATGCGCAAGCGTCCCTACGGCGTTTCCCTTGCCTGGTTGGTGGTGATTCTTCTCGTGCCCTTCCTTGGTGGTTTTTGTTACCTGTTATTCGGCGAGAACCGTATCCCCGAGCGGCGCATCGAGCGCGCCCGCACCTCCTATAAGTACTACCAGCATTGGCTGACCACCCTCCGTCAGCGAGCCCCGGTGGTGTGGGACAACCTCAACCCCGAGTGCGCCCCCCTGCACCGACAGGCCGTGACCCTGGTGGGTCTGCCGGCCATGGCCGGCAATCGCCTGACGCTACTTACCAGCCCGGACGACATCATCAGCGCCATTCTCGCCGAGATCGAGCAGGCCATTTCCACCTGTCATCTGCAATTTTACATCTGGCAAAGCGGCGGGCGCATTGACCGCATCGTCGACGCCCTGATCAACGCCGCCGCCCGCGGCGTCACCTGCCGCGTCCTCCTCGACTCCATCGGCAGCCGCGACTTTCTCGCCGGCACCACCGCCAAGCGACTGCGGCAAGCCGGGATTAAGATCCGCGAATCCCTGCCGGCGGGACTGGTCAAAGCCCTCTTTTCCCGCATCGATATCCGCAACCACCGCAAGATTGTGGTTATCGACGGCACCGTCGCCTTCACCGGCAGCATGAATATGGTCGACCCCATGGTCTTCAAAACCGAGGCCGGCGTCGGCACCTGGATCGACGTCATGGTCAAGGTCGAAGGCCCGGTGGTCGAGTCCCTGGCCGGGACCTTTATCAGCGACTGGTATCTGGAAGACGAAGAGGATGAATTCGAGCACGAATCCTTGCACAAGAATATCGAGAAGGTACGCCGCAAGGGTGACATCCATCCCCTGCCGGTGATCGGGAAATGCCCGGTGCAGCTGGTGCCCTCCGGTCCCGGGTTCGTCCCTGAAACCATCCACAGCCTCCTGCTCACCACCATCTACGCGGCACGCCGGGAACTGATCCTCACCAGCCCCTATTTCATCCCCGACGAGCCCCTGCTCATTGCCCTCAAGGCCGCGGCACAACGCGGCGTCGCCGTCACCCTGGTGGTCCCGGAAAAAAACGATTCGACCCTCGTCCACTACGCCTGCCGCGCCCGTTTCGAAGAACTGGCCGAGGCCGGGGTCCGCATCATGCTCTTTGGCGGCGGCCTGCTCCATTCCAAGACCATCACCGTCGACGGCAACTTCTCCCTGTTCGGCAGCGTCAACCTCGACATGCGCAGCTTCTGGCTCAATTTCGAGGCAACCCTGTTCATTTACTGCAACGACTTCACCGAGCAGCTGCTGCACCAGCAGCTCAGCTACCTGGAGAGCTCGAAGGTTCTCGACCTGCAGCTCTTTGCTCACCGGGGAAGACTTGAAAAGCTTAAAGAAAATTCCTGTCTGCTGGTGTCGCCGCTGCTATGAAAAAACGTATCCTGCTCCTTGCCGACCTGCACGGCAACTTCCCCGCCCTGGAGGCCATCGACCGGGCTCTCGACAGCGCCACCTTCGACCATATCGTCAACTGCGGCGACTCCCTGGTCTATGCTCCCTTCCCCAATGAAACCCTCAGGTGGTTGCGACAGCACCGGGTGCTCTCGATACTCGGCAATACCGACCGCAAGGTGATGGAGATGCTTCACGGCAAGCTGCCGAAAAAACCGAAAAGAGAGGAAAAGCGCATCATGTACACCAGCACCGCCGAAAGCCTTGACGACATCAATCGCCAGCAGCTGCTGGCCCTGGGCGAGACGGCGCGGCTGGTGCTGGCGGAGGGTGGAGACGATACCGATGATGACCTCATCCTCGGCATCTATCACGGCAGCCCCGCCGACCCCGAGGAATTTCTCTTTGCCGACACCCCGGACAGCCGCTTTGCCGAACTGGCCAAGGAGGTTCACTGCCGCCTCGTCGTCACCGGCCACTCCCATAGCCCGTACCATAAGGTCGTCGCCGGCGTGCACTTCATCAATCCCGGCTCGGCCGGACGGATGTTTGACGGCGACCCACGTGCCAGCTGTGCAATTGTCGACATCGTCGGTAGGGACATCGCCGTCCGCCACCTGCGCATCGACTACGACATCAAGCGTGTCGTTGAGGAACTCGCCCGGCAACAGTTGCCGGAAATCTATGGCACCATGTTTCAGCAGGGTCGTAAGCTCAATTGATCCTTGTAACCATAGGCTTCTTCCCTCTATAATGGGACAGGCGAACTACCTCGCGCTTAAGCGCCAACCTTAACCTTCAGGGATCTTCATCATGGCAAAAAAGAAGAGCGACAGCAAAGATAAAAGCGACGATAAGGCGAAACACTCCTCCAAAGATCTCCGTCTCGGCGAAGGCACCGCCGCCCAGAATATCAATACCGTCAAGGACGAAGAGACCACCGCCGTTTATATCAAGAAGTCGCAGATCAAGTATGAACTGGAGTTGAAAAAGCTGCAGATCGAGTTGATGAAGCTACAGAATTCGATGCGGGCTACGGGAATGCGAGTGGTGGTCATCTTCGAGGGACGTGACGCCGCCGGCAAGGGCGGTACCATCAAGCGCATCACCGCCAACCTCAATCCGCGCAGCGCCCGGGTGGTGGCATTGATGAAGCCCAACGAAACCGAGATGACCCAGTGGTATTTCCAGCGCTACGTCACCCAGCTCCCCTCGGCCGGGGAGCTGGTGCTCTTTGACCGCAGCTGGTACAACCGCGCCATGGTCGAGCCGGTTATGGGCTTCTGCAGCGACGAGCAAAACAAACGCTTTCTCAAGGATGTGCCACTCTTTGAAGAAATGCTGGCAAAAGATGGCATCAAGTTGTTCAAATTCTACTTTTCGGTCTCAAAAGAGGTGCAGAAGGCGCGTTTTGACTCGCGCAAGGACGACCCACTCAAGCAGTACAAACTGTCGCCGGTGGACAATCTGGCTCAGGAGTACTGGCACCAGTATTCAGTGCGCAAGTTTCAGATGCTGTCGGAGACCAACCGTACCATCGCCCCCTGGACCATCATTCGCTCCGATGACAAGAAGAAGGCCCGTCTCAACTGCATGAAACACATCCTCAGCAGTCTGCCCTATGAGGACAAGCTCCCGTTTGAAGAGCTGGAGACCGACGCCAAGGTGGTCATCTCCGGCATCGACGAGCTCAAGCACATGGAAGACAACCTGATGAAACCGGAGCAGTTGCACGGCTAGCAGGATCAGGTGCCCGCAGGCGCCTGCTCAGGTCTCCTGGCCGCAGCAGCGCTTGTATTTCTTCCCGGAGCCACAGGGGCAGAGGGCGTTTCGCCCGGTCTTGTCGCCCTCGCGGCGCACCGGCTTGGGCGGCCCCTCCGGCTCTCCGCCGCTGCTGCGGTTCATGCGCAGCAGCTCTTGTTCCTGCTTGCGGCGGCGCTCCTCCTCCATCCGTTCGACGTCGTCCTCGCGCACCACCCGCACCCGCATCAGGCTCGAAACAATCTGGGATTTGACCGTTTCCACCATGTGCTGAAAGAGCTGGAACCCCTCGCGCTTGTATTCGTTCAAGGGGTTCTTCTGCCCATAGCCGCGAAGGCCAATGCCTTCCTTGAGATGGTCCATGGAGAGGAGATGGTCCTTCCAGTGACTGTCCACCACCTGCAGGAGAATGAGTTTTTCGATCTGCCGCTGGGTCTCGGCACCGTTGGCCTGGTCTTGCTCGGCATAGGTGGCGCGCACGAACTCCAGGGTTTTGGTGCGGAAGCTGTCCAGTTTGAGGCCGTGCAGCTCGTCCTCCGGCCACTCGGGGGCGCGGTGGAAGACCTCGACCATGCGCTCCTTGAACTCGGGCCAGTGCCACTCGGGGGAGTCGATTTTTTCCTGTTGGAACTCGGCAACCACTGTTTCGACCATGTCCTCGAACATGTCCTGAACCACCTGCACCACATCCTCGCCGGCGAGGACGTCGCGACGCTGGCGATAAATGATCTCGCGCTGCTTGTTCATGACGTCGTCATACTCAAGCAGATGCTTGCGAATATCGAAGTTGTGACCCTCGACCTTGCGCTGGGCGTTTTCAATGGCGCGGGAGATCATGCCGTGTTCGATCGGCTCATCCTCCTCCATACCCAGCTTGTTCATGATGGTGCTGATACGATCGGAACCAAAGATGCGCAGCAGATCATCCTCCAGCGACAGGTAGAAGCGCGACGACCCGGGATCCCCCTGGCGGCCGGCACGGCCGCGCAGCTGGTTGTCAATGCGCCGCGACTCGTGGCGGCTGGTGCCGAGGATATGCAAG
>CAYSON010000284.1:876-5095 GCA_964432635.1 uncultured Desulfopila sp. | reverse complement strand
CAGCTCTAATACTCTTTCGGTGGCGGCAAGCATGGAGGAGGCAACCACCAACCTGGCCACCGTTACCGAGGCCACCCAAGAGATGAACAGCACCATCGGCCGCATCGTGGTCAATGCCGACAAGGCGCGGACAATCAGCGAGCAGGCCGGCCAGCAGGCGCAGCAGCTGACAACCCTTATGCAGCAGTTCGGACAGGCGGCCGAGGAGATCGGCCAGGTGACCGCGACCATCACCGACATCTCCTCCCAGACCAATTTGCTGGCTCTGAATGCCACCATCGAGGCAGCCAGGGCCGGAGAGGCAGGCAAGGGCTTTGCCGTGGTCGCCAGCGAAATCAAGGAACTTGCCAAGCAGACGGCGGCAGCCACCGAGGACATCAAGGCCAGGATTTCCGGAGTGCAGCAGTCGGCAGGTGGGGCAATGTCCGACATCGAGAAGATCACCGTGGTCATCGGTGAGGTCGGAAATCTGGTGAGTGACATCGCCTCGGCGATCCAGGAGCAGGCGACCATCACCCGCGATGTGGTGGGTAATATTTCTCAGGCTTCCGACGGAGTACGTGAAGCCAACGAACAGGTGTCGCAGACTGCCTCGGTGTCGCAGGAGATGGCGCGGGAAATCGCCGGCATCAATCTGGTGGTGGCCGACATCCGTCAGGGCGGCGAGCAGGTGCAGACCAACGCCACCGAACTGGCGCAGGTGGCCGATCAGCTCAAGGCCCTGGTCGGACAGTTCAGAATCTAGGGTTTTCTCCCCCCTGCCCTAGCCCTGGCAGTGGTTGTCACTGCTGTGCAACGCCACGGTTTCATCTCTGACGAAACCGTGGCGAACTTTTTGGTGCAATACAGGGACAATACGGGGACGCCATACTAAATTCTTCCCCCTCAATGGCTTGTTGTCACCGTATAGCTATGCAGATGGTCTGCATGACTACCCCTGCTGGTTACTGGAGGACCTAATGCCGCACGCAAAAAAAAGATGGTAACCGCAGCGAGTCTTCGCCCAAAGACAAAGAATACCGCAGATATTTACGATGCTCTCTTGGCCCGCCCAACCTTCGATTGCGCCGGACGACCGAGATGGCCGAGGATAAAGGAGGCAGCGGCGAGCAGCCGCTGCAAATCGACGCCGCAGTCGATGCCCAGACCGTTGAGGAGGTAGACGAGATCCTCGCTGGCAACATTGCCGGCGGCGCCAGGAGCGTAAGGACAGCCGCCAAGACCACCCACCGAGCAGTCGAAAACGGTCAGGCCCATGGTTAGCGAGGCGTAGACGTTGGCGATGGCCATGCCGTAGGTATCGTGGTAGTGACCGGCAAAGCGGGAGAGGTCGGCGACCTGTGCGCAGGCTTCGAGCAGAAGCCTGATCTGCGCCGGGGTGGCGACGCCGATGGTGTCTCCGAGAGACACCTCGGCACAGCCGAGATCAAAGAGCCGGGCAGCCACCGAGGCCACCTCTTGCGGAGCGATCGAGCCCTGGTAAGGACAAGCGACGACACAGGAGAGATAGCCACGTACAGCCAGTCCTGCGGCCAGAGCTCGCCCGGTCACTTCTCCGGCGCGCTTCAGGCTCTCGGCAATGGTACAGTTGGTATTCTTCTTGGAAAAAGCCTCCGAAGCCGAGACAAAGACGGCGATCTCCCTGGCTCCTGCGGCCTGGGCCCGCTCAAGTCCCTTGAAGTTGGGCACCAGCACCGGGTAGGACACCCCGTCCACCCTGGGCAGCGACCCAAGCACATCCGCAGCGTCCCGCATCTGCTCCACCCATTTGGGGGAGACAAAGGACGTCAGCTCGATGGTGGTATGCCCAGCCTTGGCGAGAAGCTCCGCCAGCTCCAGCTTGACCGCAGTGGGGACGAAAGCGGATTCGTTTTGCAAACCGTCGCGTAGACATACCTCGACCAGCCTGGCCCGTCCTGGCAAGCTCATCCTTCCTCCTCGAAGTCGACCAGCACCGCCCCTTCCCTTACCTGATCGCCCTCGGCGAAAAAGTAACCCTTGACTGTGCCGCTCTTCGGGGCGACCAGGGCCTGTTCCATCTTCATCGCCTCGAGAATCAACAGCGCCGTCCCCTTCTCCACCCGCGAGCCTACCGGGATCAGATGGGAGATGACCTTGCCGGGCATGGGGGCGGCGCAACCGCTGGCCGGCCCGCCGCTCTGGTCGAACTGCCCGAGGGGATCGTGCCGTTCCATGACCCAGGTCTGACCGTCGCAAATAACATGGCGGCGGCTAGCGCTGGGAATGACAAAGGCCGGCACACGGCGCTGGTCGAGCTCGACCGTAAAACGGTGGCCCTCCAGCAACCACCCCCGGGCGACCACCGTTTCCCCATTCACGGTCAGTTGCCAGTGATCGCCGCCATAGTCGACCAGCACCTCGGCCACGATTTTTCCGCTGCCAAAACGAAGCGTCCGCTGGCCCGGCAGATTGAGCAGCCAGCCGTCGCGATGGTGCCAGGGTGACCAGGGATCGGGGCTGGCCGCAGCTTCTTTCTCGGCAGCCGCTTGTTCCACAAGTAACTCACCCACCGCCGCCACCAGCAGGGCCTCCTGTGGCGGCGGCGTCACCGGGGGAAAGAGCATCTCCTCATGGTCCTTGATCAGGCTGGTCGAGAGGTCGGCCGTGACAAAGGCCGGACAGGCCGTCAACCGGGAGAGAAAGGCGATATTGGTGGTCACCCCGACCACCCGGAACTCGGCCAGCGCCCGGCGCATCCGGACCAAGGCGGTCTCGCGGTCCTCGCCCCATACGACCAGCTTGGCGAGCAGTGGGTCGTAGTGGGCAGAGACGTCGTCACCTTCCTCGACGCCGCTATCGACACGGACGTTCTCCCCCTGTTGCGGTGGTGAAAAATGGAGGAGGCGGCCCGCCGAGGGCACAAAGTCACGTTCCGGATCTTCGGCATAAATACGCGCCTCCATGGCATGGCCACGCAACTGCAGCTGTTCCTGCAGCAGCGGCAAGGGCTCGCCGGCCGCCACCCGCAGCTGCCACTCAACGAGATCAAGGCCGGTGATCATCTCGGTCACCGGATGCTCAACCTGCAGGCGGGTGTTCATTTCGAGAAAATAAAAGGCCCCGTCCGGCTCGACCATGAACTCCACCGTGCCGGCGCCGACATAGCCCACCGCCCGCGCCGCTGCCACCGCCGCCTCCCCCATGCGTTTGCGCATCGTCTCGCTCATTCCCGGGGCCGGCGCCTCTTCCATCACCTTCTGGTGACGGCGCTGCACCGAGCAATCGCGTTCAAAGAGAGAGAGGATGTGGCCATGGCCGTCGGCGAAGATCTGCATCTCGATATGACGCGGCCGCCGTAGATACCGTTCAAGAATGAGGCAGCCATCGCCAAAGGCGGCCAGCGCCTCGCGGCGGCAGGAGGCCAGAGCGGCGGCGAAGTCATCACCCCGCTCGACCAGGCGCATACCCTTGCCGCCCCCGCCGGCGCTGGCCTTGATAATCAGGGGATAGCCGAGATGCAGAGCCTCCTTGAGCAGTGTCTGGTCATCTTGGTCCTTGCCATGATAGCCGGGAATGAGCGGGACGCCCGCTCCAGCCAGCAAGGTTTTTGCCGTGGCCTTGAGGCCCATCAGGCGGATGGCCTGTGCCGGCGGCCCGACGAAGACTAGGCCGCGCTCCTTACAGCGCTCTGCGAAGTCACCATTCTCGGAAAGAAACCCGTATCCGGGGTGGATGGCCGTGGCCCCGCTGCTCATGGCGGCGTCAAGGATCTTGTCGATGTCAAGATAAGAGCGGCGCGATTCAGGCGGGCCGATGCCCACCGCCTCGTCGGCCAGACGCAGGTGAAGTGCCCCGGCGTCCGCCTCGGAATAGACGGCGACGGTGCGAATCCCCAGGCGCCGCGCCGTCCTGATGATGCGGCAGGCGATCTCGCCACGGTTGGCGACGAGCAGTTTAGCAAACATTGCCCTGCCCTCCCTGCCAGGTCGGCCGCCGTTTCTCGAGGAAGGCGGAAAGCCCTTCCGCCGCCTCGGCTCCGGCGCGCACGGCGGTGATGCGCCGGGCGGTATCGTCGATCAGCGCAGAATCTATGGGCCGGCCGACCACCTCGGCGATCAGCTGCTTGCAGGCAGTCAGGGCCTCGGGGCCGTTGGCGGCAAGGGTTTCCACCAGGGAATCGACCACCCGATCAAGGGCGGCGAGATCGTCCACCACCCGGTGCAACAGGCCCAGTCGCAGGGCCTCGACGGCGGGGAAG
>CAYSON010000284.1:0-866 GCA_964432635.1 uncultured Desulfopila sp. | reverse complement strand
CTGGATGTCCCTGGCCCTGCCCCTGGCGAGCACCCTCGGCGGCGGGGAAGACCTCGGCCGAGAGCATATAGCGCCGCGCCTGGCGCGGCCCGATGGCGGCAAGCACATAGGGGCTGATCACCGCCGGGATCAGGCCGAGCCGCACCTCGGTCAGGGCGAAGCGGGCCTCGCTTACGCCGATGGCCACATCGCAGGCAGCCACCAGGCCAACGCCACCACCGTAGGCCGGGCCTTGCACACGGGCAATGGTCGGCTTGGCCAGGGTGTCGAGGGTGGCAAAGAGGGTGGCGAGATTGCGAGCATCGGCCAGGTTCTCTTCCTCACCGTAGCCTGCGGCGCGCTGCATCCAGGCCAGGTCGGCCCTGGAGCAAAAGCTTTTTCCAACGGCGGAAAGCACCACCACCCGTACGCCTGGGTCGGCGGCCAGCTCGCGCAGGGCGGCGGTGAGTTCGGCGATCATCACCTCGTCGAGGGCATTATGGCGTTCCGGCCGATTGAGGGTGAGCTCGCCGCGACGGCCGTCGACAACGACATGAATCGAGGAAGATCTGCTCATGGTGAACTCCTACATGCGAAAGATGCCGAAGGTGGTCTTCTCGGCCGGACCGTTCAGGGCGGCGGAGAGCCCTAGGGCCAACACCCGGCGGGTATCGACGGGATCGACAATGCCATCGTCCCAGAGGCGGGCGCTGGCGTAATAGGGGTGGCCTTGGGTCTCGTACTGGTCACGGATCGGCTGCCTGAAGGCTTCCTCCTCTTCCCCGCTCCACACCCCGCCACCGGACTCGATGCCGTCGCGCTTGACCGTGGCCAGGACAGTTGCCGCCTGTTCCCCGCCCATCACCGAGATGCGGGCGGTGGGCCAC
>CAYSON010000283.1:3127-5102 GCA_964432635.1 uncultured Desulfopila sp. | reverse complement strand
GATCAATTCATTTTCGTCCAGGCCGGTATCGACAAGAATCTTCTTTCCTCCTCCCTGCAGCAGAAATGCCCATATCGGCAGCCAGATGCGTTTGCCGTAGCCCTTTTGATAGGTCATGATTCCCTGGTCGGGATTGCGCACCCCGGTCAGCAGCGGGGTAATAGAATATGATGCCATAAGTGCTCCGCGGTAGAAATCAGTAATTCGGCCACCACCCGCACGGCGGTTCTTCTCCCTCCTTGGTATCAAAGAAGTGTCGACAAATCAAGGAAGAGCGTCAAGCTCAAGACAGCAGCCTCAGCCAAGCGCAGTCGGCGCATAGGGGACAAACGAATTATTTATTGATTGCTGCACATTTTCAGAACGATATTCTTGACGATGGATCAATACAAGAATATATTCACGTTTAAGTGAGGTGAATGAAAATGCTCGACAGCATCAGCATGGAGATCCTTAAGATCCTCCAGGAAAAGGCCCGCATCCCCAATATCGAAGTATCCCGGCAGGTCGGGCTCGCCCCTTCGGCGGTGCTCGAACGTATCCGTAAGCTCGAGAAACAGGGGATCATCGACGGATACGAGGTCCGCCTCAATCCCCAGCGCTTTCGCTTTGCTCAGGTGGCCTTCGTCCACGTGCGCACCACCATCGAAGCGCGACGCGACGTCGAGCGCGCCCTCTGCGCCATCGCCGAAGTTCAGGAAGTTCATTTCGTCGCCGGCAACGACGGCTACCTGCTCAAAGTACGTACCGCCGACACCCTGTCCTTGAGCGTGCTCCTCACTGAGCGCATCGCCGCCATTCCCGGCGTGCTCTCCACCAACACTGAAACCGTGCTGGCAACAATCAAGGAAACCAGCCGCATTCCTCTGCCGGAACATCTTTAAGGACTCATCATTATGCCCATGCCCGAATCTTTCAAGCAGCGTCTCTTTCCCCTCCTGCCCCGCTTGGCGGCGCATTACTCCACTCCCTTTCACATCTATGACGAGGCCGGTATCCGTGCCACCGGGGAGAGGTTGCGTGCCGCCTTCTCCGGCGTCAGTCGATTCCGCGAATACTATGCGGTCAAGGCCCTGCCCAACCCCCGCATTCTCCGCCTCATGGGAGAGATGGGCTTTGGCTTTGACTGCAGCTCCATCGCCGAACTGCGTCTCAGTCGCGATGCCGGTGGCCGCGGCGAGGATCTGATGTTCACTTCCAACAACACCAGTGGCGAGGATTTTCTTGAGGCGGCAGCCCATGGCGGCTCGATCCTCAATCTCGACGATATCAGCCTTCTGCCAAAAGTTCCCAGCTTCCCCGATCTTATCTGTTTCCGCTACAACCCCGGGGAGCGTCGCAGCGGTAACGATATCATCGGCAATCCGCTTGAGTCCAAGTACGGGGTCAGCCACGAACAGCTCCTTCCCGCCTTCCGCCAGGCCAAGGAGAGGGGAGCCAGACGCTTTGGCCTGCACACCATGCTCGCCTCCAACGAACTCAACCATCGCTATATGGTACAAACCGCCGCCATGCTCCTCGACCTAGTGGAAGAGATATCCAGGGAACTGCAGATCACCTTTGAGTTCATCAATATCGGCGGTGGGCTCGGCATCCCTTACACGCCAGAGGCCGCCCCCCTCGACCTTGAAGCCATGGGCCGGGAGATCACCGAGCTGTTCGGCAAGTTTGAGGCGCAACAGGGCTATCAGCCGGCCCTGTATATGGAGAGCGGCCGCTATATGACCGGCCCGCACGGGGTGTTGGTGACCACTGCCATCAATCGTAAGGAAATCTATCGCACCTACGTCGGGGTCGACGCCTCGATGAGTTCCCTGATGCGGCCAGGCATGTACGGCGCCTACCACCACATCAACGTGGTCGGCAAGGAGGCTGGAGAAGCGGTACAGGTAGTCGACGTGGTCGGCTCCCTGTGCGAGAACAACGACAAATCTGCCATTTCGAGACCCATACCTCAAACCCTTGCCGGCGCCCT
>CAYSON010000283.1:0-3117 GCA_964432635.1 uncultured Desulfopila sp. | reverse complement strand
GGCATTTCCATGGGCTTCAACTACAACGGCAACCTGCGCCCCAAGGAATTGTTGTTGCGACCGGACGGCACAGCTGAGTTGATCCGCCGCGCCGAAACCGTGCAGGACTATTTCGCCACCCTCTCTTTCACCCCCGACATCTTCACCGCGTGAGGCGGGGCTTGACGATGAGTATCGACATAGATCATTTTTTCGCCCTGGTCGAGGAAGCCATCCGCGAGGCGCGGACACCGGTGGTCGATCTCATTGCCGTGCAGACAAAAGATCCTTTCAAGGTGCTGGTGGCGACCATCCTCTCGGCCCGCACCAAGGACGAGACCACCGCCGCCGCCTCGGCGCGCCTCTTCCAGCGCGCTCCCGACTGCTTCTCTCTCGCGGGGCTGTTGGTTGAGGAGATCGCCCGACTGATCTATCCGGTCGGCTTCTATCGTACCAAGGCGGAGCATCTGCATCGTTTACCCCAGGCCCTGCAGGCCTTCGGCGGCAAGGTGCCGGAAAACATCGACGATCTAGTCACCCTGCCCGGCGTCGGCCGTAAGACCGCCAACCTGGTGCGCAGCGTCGCCTTCAACAAGCCGGCGATCTGCGTTGACACCCACGTTCACCGCATTATCAATATCTGGCAGTACCTTTCCACCGCCACCCCTCTGCAGACCGAGATGGCCCTGCGTGATAAGCTTCCCGAGAAGTACTGGATACCCATCAATTCCCTGCTGGTTTCCTTTGGCCAGAGCATCTGCCGGCCGGTGGCACCGCACTGTGACCGCTGTCCGCTGCAGGGGCTCTGTCCGCAACACGGGGTCCGCCCCCGCAAACGACCTGGAGGAACCATGGCCGACTCGTCATTACTGAAGTTCATCTCCTGGAATGTCAACGGCATCCGCGCGGTGGAAAAGAAAGGCTTCGTCGAGCAACTCCTTGCCTTTGACGCCGACTTCGTCGCCCTCCAGGAAACCAAGGCCCATGCACAGCAACTCTCAACCGAACTGAGGGAGATCCCCGGCTACCGCTCCTATTGGCACAGTGCCGAGCGCAAAGGCTATTCCGGAGTTGCCATCTACAGCCGCCTTGAGCCGCTGGCGGTGCACGTGGGACTGGGCGACCCGGAATTCGACTGCGAGGGCCGGGTATTGACCCTCGAACTGGGCGACTGCTTTTTGGTCAATATCTATTTTCCCAATAGTGCCGAGGAATTGAAGCGACTCGACTACAAACTGCGCTTCAACGCCAAGCTGCTCGCCTATGCCGAAACCTTGCGGCAAACAAAAGCGGTCATTCTCTGCGGCGACTTCAACGTCGCCCATAAGGAAATCGATCTAAGGAATCCCAAGGCCAACGAGAAAAACGCCGGCTTCACCCCGGAGGAACGGGCCTGGATGGACAGCTTCGTTGCCGCCGGCTATGTCGACACCTTCCGCATCTTCAACCAGAATCCAGACCAATACACCTGGTGGAGCTACCGCTTCAGCGCCCGCGCCAAGAACATCGGGTGGCGTATCGACTACTTCTGCGTCAATAACGAGGCGCGGGAGCAGGTGGAGAGCGCTGCCATCCTGGCCGAGGTAACCGGCTCGGACCATTGCCCGGTAAGCCTTTCCTGGCGACGTCGGCCCTGAGCCTCAGCCACCAAAAAGCACCTCCGGACAAACGCTATCGACATAATCGAGGATCTTGCGTGCCCCGGCCGGAAAGGCAAAGTTGCGCAACTCGCCTGGAGCGACCCAACGGTAGCTTTGCCCGGCCTCCTGCCGCCCCTCAATATTTTTTGCGTCATCGACCTCGCAGAGATAGGCTTTGAGCTGCACGCGGTGATGGGTATAGTGGTGCACCACCGACGTCAACTCTCTTCTCAGCACCGCCTTGAGACCGGTTTGCTCGTTAACGAGGCGGAGGAGATTTTCACCCGAATCCCCCTGCCCTTCCTCGCCGCCGGGAAATTCCCACAGGCCGCCCCAGACCACTTCCGCCGGCCGCTGACGAATGAGCACCCTTCCCCGCCAAAAAAGCAGCGCCGCCACCCCACGTATCTCCTCAACCGTTTTTTTCGGAGCGAGCACCGGCCGGGTGGCCACCGTCCCCGCCTCTCTGGCACGGCAAGAGGAGCACAGCGGGCAGTTGGTGCAGTGCGGCCCTCGCGGCAGGCAGAGCACACCGCCGAAATCCATCAGAGCCTGGTTGTACTGCCGCGCCTGTCCAATGGGAAGCAACCGAGCCGCCAGCCCCTCGATGCGGCGGCGCGTCGCCCCCTGGCGCAGTGGAGTGCTTATATCAAAGAGTCGCGCATAGACCCTGATGACGTTGGCGTCGACCACCGCCACATCCTCGTTACCGGCAATGCTGGCGATGGCCGCAGCGGTATAAGGGCCTACCCCCGGCAGAGTCAGCAGCACCCGGTAGGAACTGGGCACCACGCCACCGAAATCACAAGCAATGCGCTGAGCGGCGCGGTGCAAGTTGCGGGCGCGGGCATAATAGCCGAGGCCCTCCCAGGCCTTGAGTATCTCGTCAAGCTCCGCTGTCGCCACCGACTCGACCGTGGGAAAACGGTTCAGCCAGCGTTGAAAATAGGCAACGCCCCGCTCCATCTGGGTCTGCTGCAGCATGATCTCGGAGAGCCAGACGTGGTAGGGGTCGTAGGTTTTCCTCCACGGCAAGGGTCGCGCATTGTTGGCAAACCACTGCAACAACTGAGAAACCATGGTCGAGGCGGTCTCGGGCAAAAGCAAATCGTCCATCTCTTCACATGCCGATGCCAAGATAGCGTCCAAGGGCCACCAAGCCCATGCCGACGATGACCGTGGCAAAGAGGCTGCCGCTCTTCCAGGCTACCGGAAAGGCAATCAGGGCGGCCCAGAAAAAGAGGTTGTTAAAGGAGAGGTCGATCTCGCCTTGACGAACCAACAGCGACGGAGCAAGCATTGCCGCCAGTACCGCCGGGGGCACCAGGCGCAGCCAGGCGACCAGCAGCGGCTGCAGGTTGCGTCCACTGAGATAAAGCGGTGGCAGCAGCCGGGGCAGATAGGTGACCACCGCCATGCCAAGAATAGTCCAGAAGATTAGTTGCTGATCCATCGCTCAGCCAAGAGACCAAGACTCGCCCCGAGCGCGGTGGCGACA
>CAYSON010000282.1:0-5104 GCA_964432635.1 uncultured Desulfopila sp. | reverse complement strand
GCGAGTTCTTCGCTGTTCTCGCCCCGTACCTGATAAGCCGAGAGCTCTTCGGGGACCGGGACATCGCTTTTAAGACGGATCAATTGTTGCGAGAGATAAGCATGGTCCCGGTGTTCCACCAACTTGTCCTTCATTTTCGAAGGGCTGAGTTCATCAATGCGCTGATACAGTTCATCCAAGGAACCATAGCTGGTGATCAGCTTCTCTGCTGTCTTCGGGCCGACTCCCGGCACGCCCGGGACATTATCGGAGCTGTCGCCAATCAAGGAGAAGAGATCGAGAAGCCGCTCAGGCTCGACGCCATACCTGTCAGAGACCCCCTGGCGATCAAAGATTTTGTCCTTCATCGGATCCCAGACGACCACCGCCTCACCAACCAGCTGTAACAGGTCCTTATCACCGGAGACCAAGACGACGCGGTGTCCTTGTCTGGTAAACAGGCTGGTGGTCGAGGCGAGGATATCATCTGCCTCGACCCCCTCCTGCTCAAGGGTGAGGATGTTCGAGGCGGCAACAAATTTTTTGATATAGGGCAGCTGCAGCCTCAGATCATCGGGCATAGGTGGTCGGGTCGCCTTGTACTGGGGATAGAGATGGTGGCGAAAGACCGGGCCACGACTATCAAAGGCAATGGCTAGAAAGGTCGGCTGCTTATCGCGGAGCAGGCGTCGCACCATGTTGATGAACCCCAGCACCGCATGAGTCGGGACCCCGCCACTGGTGGAAAGCGGGGCTATGGCGTGATAGGCCCGATAAATATAGGCGCTGCCATCGATAAGATACACCTCTTGCTGCACTGTCATCCTCCCTATATCTATGGCACGACTGACTATTGCGCCTCTTGCCGTTCTCTTACCTGACCGCCACTATAGCGGTTTTTAGCGCTTTGTACCTTACAAATGTTATCTCTGCACATAGCCGTCTCGAGCAATAAAAAAGGCCTTGGGGTATCCCCCAAGGCCTTTTTTACCACCGCAACCGACGGCTATTCAGCAGCTCGCACCCAGCTTGCTTGCGGCCCCTTGTCCCCTTGAGTTTCTCCGAAGACAACACTGTCTCCCTCGGCGAGGTCCTCCATGTTGATATTTTTCAGGGCGTTCTCATGAAAATAGATGTCACGCTTGTCGTCCGACATGATGAACCCGTAAGATTCATGGGGCGACACCATCCTGATAATTCCCACCTTGTCGACCCCGACATCCACAGTCGAGGCCTTTTGACTCTTCCTCTTTTTCCGCTGAATTTCCTTAAGCTGCAAGGCCAAAACGTCAAAAGACTCGGTAAGAGTCGCCCGCACCGACTCACCACTCCTATTCACCACAACGGTGTCGTTTGGTACGTTGGCAACAAGCTTGATCTCAAACCCTCCCTCCTTGTGGTGGGTAGTGGCTTCAATGCTGATACGTAAATGGTGAACGAGATTGGGATAGTGACGGATCAATTTCTCCTCCTCCTCACTAATCTTCGTTTGCCAACTTTTACGGAGTTCAACATTTCGGGCTTCGATCTTCAGTTCCATAGAGTTCCTCCAGCTAGGACCCGAACAACGGGGCATCCGTTGTTCGCCTGATGCATCATGCGATGCCATCCCTTGCGAAGCGCCAGCGGTTGAGGCCGCTTTTTATCTTCACGTTTTTTGCCAAACCATTCATGCCTCGCGGTGTAGGCCATGAATGTCGTATCGTCGGGCCTCATCCCTTGTGGGGTGGAAGAGCTGCATCAACCGCAGGCGCTTCGCTCATGGTCTATAATATATTGCCCGCCCCATGAGAATCAAGCGAACGCCCCGATTTTGCCAGACAGATAGGGCTTGTTTCGGTCTTTTTCAATATCCTCGTCAAGAACCCTGGCTATCTGCCCACGGACTGAGTAGAATTATGTGCCCTGCCAGTCGCGGCCGACCCATCGTCCCAACAATTTTTCAAAACGACATAATTTTCTTTCGCGAGAAGACAACACCAGCGCCACCGGCGGCACCGCTACTCGGCCATCCACCTGCCACGCCAGGGCACATGCCTTTCCGTTTCGTTATAATGAGCAAAAACCCCACAGGCAACCTCACTACCGGCGTCGTTCTCCTCAACATGGGCGGACCCGACCGCCTCGATGACGTCCAGCCTTTTCTCTACAACCTCTTCTGCGACCGGGAAATCATCCGCCTTGGCCCGTCTTTATTGCAAAAGCCCTTGGCCTGGCTCATTTCCCGACGACGGGCAGCAAAAAGCAGGGCCAATTACGCCCGGATCGGCGGCGGCTCGCCACTGAAAGGAATCACCCGCCGCCAGGCCGATGCCCTTGGCGCGGCCCTCGCCGAGGACGGCGATTTTGTAGTGACCATGGCCATGCGCTATTGGCCGCCCCTGGCCGAGGAGGTCATAACGGAACTGTTGGCGCGTCAGGTGAAGCGAGTGATCGTGCTCACCCTCTATCCTCACTATTCCAAGGCCACCACCGGCTCATCCCTGGCCGAGTTTCGCCGCCAGCTGCAGCGTATGGCGCCGCAGCTTCCCCTGCTCGCTATAGAATCTTGGCCGGACCAGCCTGATTTTATCGGGGCGCTCGCCGAAACCGTTGCGGCGGGGCGGCAACACTTCGGCCCCGACTGCGAACCGGCCCTCATCTACAGCGCCCATAGCCTGCCGGTGTCCTTTATAAAAGAAGGAGACCCCTATGTGGATCATCTACAGAAAACCATATCTGCGCTGGAAAAAGTGACCAAGCTCCCCGGAAAGCTCTGCTATCAGAGCCGAAGCGGGCCGGTTCAATGGCTCGAACCCTCCACCCTGGCAACCATCGAACAATTGGCGCGCGAAGGATGTCGCGACCTCCTTGTCCTGCCGATAAGCTTCGTCTCCGATCATATCGAGACCCTTTACGAGATCGATATGCTTTTCAAGGACCACGCCGCCTCTTTGGGAATGCGCCTTCGAACGTGTCCAGCCCTCAACGATCGGCCCACGTTCATCGCGGCGCTGCGCAGGTTGGTGCTCTGCGCAGCGGAACTCACTCCCCCGCCAGGGAATTGGGGAAGCGCCGCATCCTGACGTTCATCAAGATGGCCAAGGCCACCATGGTGGTCATCAGCGAGGAACCGCCATAGGAAAAGAGCGGCAGAGGAATACCCACCACTGGCATAAACCCGAGGACCATGCAGAGGTTGATCACCGCCTGCCAGAAAATAAGCACCACAACCCCAAAGGCGAGAAGCACCCCAAAGCGGTCCTTGGCATGCATGGCCACATACATGCCCCAGAGGATCAAAATGAAGTAGACACTGATCAGTAGAACACTCCCGGCAAAACCCCACTCCTCACCCCAAACGGAGAAGGCGAAGTCGGTATGGCGTTCGGGGAGAAAGTGGAGATGCCCTTGGGTTCCCTCAAGGTAGCCCTTGCCGAACTTGCCGCCGCTGCCAATGGCGATTTTCGACTGTAACACCTGATAGCCATGCCCCATGGGATCCTTCTCCGGATCGAGAAAGGTGAAGATGCGTTGTTTTTGATAGGGCTTAAGAACCTTCTCCCAGGCGAATATCCCCAATCCGATGGCTAATGATCCCAAGATGAGATAGGTGGAAAAGCGCAGCTTGACAAACATGGCCATGGAGGCGGCGATGATTACCAGCATCATGGCCGTGCCCAGATCCGGCTGGAGGAGGATGAGGATGAACGGCACCCCGGTGAGAATCCCGGGTACCAGCAGGTCTTTGATGGAATACCCCTCGCTCGCCTCTTTTCTCGAAAAATAGCTGGCCAGGGTGATGATCAGCATCAGCTTCGCCGGCTCCGACGGCTGCAGCTTGAAAAAGCCGAGATTGATCCAGCGTTGTGCCCCGCCGGCGGTATTACCGATGGTTTCGGCAAGAATGAGCAGGATAATGATCACCACGTATATCGGATAGTTCCAGGTATGGAGAATCTGGTAATCAAAACTGATGACGAACCCAAAGGCTGCCAAGGCCATGAGAAAAAAGTAGCCCTGCTTGATATAGGGAGCGGTGCCACCCTTGGGAGGAAAAGAGGCGCTGTAGAGGTTGAAGAAGGCCATGGTGCAGACGAGAAGTATCAGCAGCAGCAACACCATGTCGAAATGCTCAAACAGCCTGCGGTCGAAACGAATCATTCTATTGTCCCATCTTCCGGGTCGACAAACACCGGCACCACTTGGCCTTGGTCCTTGCCGCCCGTTTTTCCTTTGAAATACTGGTTCAAAACGGCCCTGGCGATGGGACCTGCCCCGGATCCACCATGAAGACCATGCTCCACCAGTACAGTCACAGCGATTTCCGGATTTTCAGCCGGGGCAAAGCAGGTGAACCAGGCATGGTCTCGATATTCATAAGGGATGTCCTGTTCCTTAAGGCCCTTGTACTGGGCAAGCCGGACGACCTGAGCGGTGCCGGTCTTACCGGCGATGCGCAGGTTGGGGATGGCAACGTTTCGTGCCGTACCCGACTTGCCATGCACAACATCCTCCATGCCGCGACGAATCAGCTTGAAATGTTTTTCGTATCCATTCACCTGACTGACTAACTCAGGTTGAAGATTCTCGACAATGGTGCCGTCGAGATCGACCACCTGTTCCACCATCTTTGGTTTATAAACCTTGCCACCGTTGGCGAGAGCCGCGGTCATCACGCACAACTGCAGGGGACTGACAAGATTGAAACCCTGGCCGATGGCCACCGACAGGGTCTCGCCGTCCTGCCACTTGGCCTTTCTCGCCTTGAGCTTCCAGTTCTTGGTCGGCGTCAACCCTTCTTTTTCGTACTCCATCTCGACTCCGGTTTTCACCCCGAGCCCAAGCTTCTGCGCAAATTCCGCCAGGGCATCAACCCCGACACGTTGACCGAGCTGATAGAAATAGACGTCACAGGACTCGCTAATGGCACGATTCAGACTGACCGCCCCGTGCCCCCCCTTACGCCAGCAGTTATAGGTGCGATTACCAAAGGTGTAGGAGCCGGGACAAAATACCCCGGTGTTCTCATCGATAGCCCCCTTGGCCAACCCGGTAAGAGCAGTCACCATCTTGTAGGTAGAGCCGGGTGGATAGGTGGCTTGAACCACCTTGTTGATCAGGGGATGCCTGGGGTTGTCGAGCA
>CAYSON010000281.1:4637-5105 GCA_964432635.1 uncultured Desulfopila sp. | reverse complement strand
CCTGCTCCTGCTTCTGCTGCTCCTGCTTCTGCTGACGGCTCTGCACCTCCTGCTCCTGTCGCTGCTGCTCCTGCTTCTGCTGACGGCTCTGCACCTCCTGCTCCTGCCTCTGCTGCTCCTGCTTCTGCTGACGGCGCTGCAACTCCTGCTCCTGCCGCTGCTGCTCCTGCTTCTGCTGACGGCTCTGCAACTCCTGCTCCTGCTTCTGCTGCTCCTGCTTCTGCTGACGGCTCTGCACCTCCTGCTCGTGCTTCTGCTGCTCTTGCTTCTGCTGACGGCTCTGCAACTCCTGTTCACGCCGCTGTTGCATCTTTAGCTTTTGCTCCTCGGCACCAGCAACCTGATCAATGCCTCCCTGATCGACCTGCTCCTCGACCCGACCAGGGCGCGGAGGCCGCCGCTCGGAAGGCGTAACCGTTGCCACCGGCTGGTCGATAACTTGGTCCTTCTTCTCGCGACGCTCCTCTC
>CAYSON010000281.1:0-4537 GCA_964432635.1 uncultured Desulfopila sp. | reverse complement strand
GCGGTGAGCGGGGAACTCGTTCGCCAGTCTCCTCCTTGGCACCAGCAACCTGATCGATGCCTCCCCGATCGACCTGCTCCTCGGCCCGGCCAGGGCGCGGAGGCCGCCGCTCGGAAGGCGTAACCGTTGCCGCCGGCTGGTCGATAACTTGGTCCTTCTTCTCGCGACGCTCCTCTCGCGGTGAGCGGGGAACTCGTTCGCCAGTCTCCTCCTTGGCACCAGCAACCTGATCAATGCCTCCCTGATCGCTCCGCCCTCTCTGCTTGCCGTCCGGTGGCTGGTCGGTGGTGCCTGTTGCCGTCTGGCTCGCGCTCATCAGCTCATTGCGAGCCTCTTTGGCCGCCTGCATGCGGCGACGTTCATTGCGGTCGATGGGTGTTTGCACCGCGGCCGACTGCTGCCCGGGAACCTTTATCAACAGGGTATCGCCGTCAGCAATGCGTCGTTCGCGCTCCTTGGGCTTGATCGCTTTCTGCCGATGGCCATCAGTTTCCAGTGGTTTGGCGACATTGTCTGCCTCCACGACCTTGGCGGTGACCATCGGGGCTTGAATTTTTGCTACCGCCGACGGTTCACTGGCTGCGGTGGTCCGGGTCAGCTCCTGCATGATGCCGCCTCGGTTGAGGCGATCGGCCTTGCCGACTCCTTGCTGGTTTTCGGTGATCCGCTTGGTGACCGTAATGTGCGGCTTGCGGTTGATCCTCTCATCAGTAAGAGTGAATCGACTCCGGTCGATGGTGTAGTTGTTGATAACCGTATTATTGATCACCGTCGTCGGCCGGTAGTTGTTGACGATAACCGTTTTATTGACGTTGCGTTCGATAAACGGCGTGTAACGATTCCCCCGGTAGAAGTGGTCCCGGTGAATGACCACCGCCTCGTCGAGATAGCGGTACTGGCTGATATTGATGGTGGTGACTGTGGTCTGATGGACGACGACGGTGCGATGTCCCCAGGACCGATAGCCGTAGTAGGGCTCGTGCGGCGCCAGGGGCACCCAGCCGATGGAGGCCCCGCTATGGAACCAGCCGACCCGACCGGGATACCAACCAAAGCCAATGAAGAACGAGGGGGTGGTGGGGACGACCCGGACAACCGGCGGGCTCCAGAACCGGGCGCGGAGTTAGTCGACATAGACCCAGGAGCCATAGTGGTGGGTGACATATCCGAAGGGTTCGTTGGGAATCCAGCAGTTGTCGCCATAGTAGACGCTCCAGCGCCCCACGGTGAATGGCCGCCACCCGGGTTCCACCCGGATGGGTCGCCACATGTCCCGATAGGCACCCTCGTAGTACACTCGCTCCCAACGGCCATTCTCCTCGAAGACATAGGCATCCTCACGGATGGGCTCGGGGAGGAGGTCGGATGAGGCACCCCTGGCCCGCAGACGCTGTGCCCAGAGGTTGTCCCGCTCGCCGTTCCAGTCGTCCCAGTCCCGATCGACGGTGCCGTTACCGCGGGTGATCGCTCCCTTGTCGGCGATGATCGAGGCGGCGCCTTCGCGAAGACTGTAGCGGGCATTGTTGCCTTCATGGACGAAATCGACATCGCCCTGGACGGCGATCACCTCCAGCGAATCGTCGCCGACATAAAGATCAAACACCGTGCCTCCCGGAGCGACCACGTAACCGAAGGGAGTGGTTACTTTGACGACGGCATCACGGTTCTTGTTATAGAGACGGGCAAGGCCTGAGGCGACATCCACGGTGCTCGCGTCCGGCTTGAGGGCAATCAGTTGCAATTGCGTGCTCTCGCCGATACGGACCCAGGTGCGGTTGGGCATGATGATCTCCGCCTGGGCCTCTTCGCCGGAATAAAGGGCGTCCTCAAGGCCGAAGGGGGCATCGTTGACGGTCAGCACCCAGTCCTTCTCTTCCTCAACATAGCGGAAAAGTTTGCCTTCAATATGCGCAATACGGCCCACCAGAATACCCTCCTGGGCGGCGAGGGCCGAGGTGGTTTCTCCGCCAGAGCTGAAAATGGTGATGAAGGCCAGCAGGGTGCGGCTTAGGATGCTCGCGAGGTTTTTCATTACCGTCTCCTTGTTTGGCGGAAAAAAGAGGAGGCCGGGTGGAAAGCTCCCGGTTGCTGAATAGTGTAATGATGCACCGGCGAGTTATCAACGATTGTTTACGCCGATTTTCCCGAAGGGAGTACTGTTTTGACCAACGCCGTGCTCGACCCGGAAGTAGCTGACAGACCCTGGTAAAGTCCATTGCAGAACGGGTTGCCGCCGCCGGCCTGGCCTGCTGCACCTCGACCCGGCCCTGACCATAAAAGAAGAGCTGCTCACCGCCTTCCTCGCCACCCTCGACAAGCTGTTCGTCCCGTCACCTCCATCCCGCTTTCGTGCAGACGAGCCACCATGTTATGCAGCATCTCCTTACCTGAGGCGTCGAGATAGTTGATGCCGCGCCCACCGCCGCCAGCACCGCCTCTTCGCAATGGGCGACATTGACAACCCTTTCCGGCTCAACGGTCCGTTCAAGCATTGCCTCTCAATGGAATTGCTGGTTTTTATCGAGCACAGGTTGAATGGACCCTAGAACCTCACTGACCTGCTAATGTAATTCCCGCTCACCCGGGTACCTATCGAGCACAAATTTGCTGTTCTTCATGCTTTCTCCCCTAGTGGTAATCGTTTGACTGCATCTGCCAAACTTAATATTGCGGAAAAAATATATCAGAATTTCAAATTCCTCCTTTGGGTCTGACACACGATTTCGCTGAAATTGTCAGTTCTCCACTCTGCTTTTAGCCGGAGCAGCTCCTTTTAATGAGAAAGACATCACACCATAACATTTCCATTCTAAGATGATTATGCTGACATTGATGCTAACCTGTAAAGCCCTCGGTCGGGCACCACATGAATCATCATTTGCATAAAGAATCTTATCCAGAGAGCGCTATCAAAGGAGGAAAATATGGACTTTAAAAAACTCATTAATCGGGTGCGGGCGATTCTCCTCAACCCCAAAGGCGAATGGTTGGTCATTGCCGACGAACCATCGACGATCAAGGATCTCTATCTCGGCTACATTATGGTGCTGGCGGCCATAGGGCCGATCTTCGGATTCATAAAAATGACCCTTTTGGGCATCGACATCCCCCTTATGGGCACCTATCGCCAAGGACTCGGCGCCGGTCTCGGCAATATGCTGTTCACTTATGTTATGACTCTGATAGGCGTCGCCATCATGGCTTTTATCATCAACCAGTTGGCCCCTTCCTTTGGAGGGGAAAAAAATGATCTGCAGGCGTTGAAGGCAACCGCCTACGCTTATACCGCCGTCTGGATCGCCGGAGCCGGACAGCTTCTGCCGTGGCTGGGTATGGTGCTGCTACTTGCCGGTTCAGTCTATAGTATCTACCTGCTGTATCTCGGTCTGCCGGCAACGATGCAATGCCCGCCTGAAAAGGCCAAAGGCTACACGGCAGCCGGCATGGTCGCAGCCATTGTTCTCGGCCTTTTTATGTCGGTCATCGTCGGCACCATGACCGGAGCCGGCACGATGGCCGAAAACAAATCACCTGGTGAAAAGAGCCGACTGGATAACTCGGGATTTGATAAAGACAGCCCCGCCGGCAAGATGGAGGAGTGGGCGAAAAAAATGGAAGAGGCCGGCAAGGCCATGGAAAAAGCGCAAAAATCAGGAGATGCCAAACAGCAAAGTGAGGCAATGGGGAAAATGATGGCGACCGCCCTCGGCAATGACGGTCCGGTGGAAACCCTTGCCCCCGAACGTATGAAAACCTTCCTGCCGGAAAAGTTGGCAGGGCAAACCCGATCCGCTGTATCGGCCGAACGCAGCGGCGCCATGGGAATGCAGATCACGACCGCCGAGGCTTCCTATACAGACAAGGAGAGCAATGGTCTGAGGCTGGAGATTACCGATATGGGCCTGGCTAAAGGCTTACTCGCCCTTGCCGGCTGGGTCGGCATCGAGAAGGAAACCGTCAACGAATCGGGTTTCGAGAAGACCTACCAAAAAGGATCAACATTCGTGCATGAACAGTGGGACAAGCAGTTATCAAGCGGCGAATATACCATCATCGTTGGCCAACGCTTCAGCGTCAAAGTTGCTGGCAAGGCAAAGGGGATATCAGTGTTAAAGGATGCCGCGAACAGCGTCAACCTTGATGACCTGGCGGGTGAGGGTGAGGTGAGGGTGAGGTGATGAGTATCTCCTTTTTACGCCGGCCCCAAAAAAAATTCGGCTCTCTGACCAGAACCGCTCCATTTACGTCTTCCAGACGTAGCTGTTTCACTCCGATCTTGCAAAATTTTCTCGTCAAACATCCAACCGTATGTCTCACCCTCCGGCTGTCTCTTCCGCCACGAATTCACACGGGGTCTTTCGCCCAGGCTATTTGTCTCAAACAGAAACCACTGATTGCCATCAACTGCCCAAAATGTCATGACTTCCACAAAGGCTGCAATGTAACCGGCAATATTGATATTTTTCTTACCGGTGAACTCTTTTTGCCCTCCCCTATCCTCCGATCATTTTACCCCCCTTTATCAAAGGGAAGAGAT
>CAYSON010000280.1:2460-5105 GCA_964432635.1 uncultured Desulfopila sp. | reverse complement strand
GAGATTCTCGGCATGGTCGGCAACACCCTGTTCTTCATCGTCATCGGGGCCTTTGCCGTCTGGGTGTTCTATGCATTTTTCAGCAATATTTCCAAATTGAAATCGGAGGGGGGCCATTAATATGAGCACGCAAGCAAATCTTAAAACACGCGGCATCTTCATGCTGGTCACCTTCTTTATCCTGCTGGCCGTCATCTTTATGCCGGTTTTTCCAGGAAAGACCAATGGCCTGGTGTATATGGATAATCTGTTCAATATGATTTCCAAAGGCTCGTCGTATTTTATTCCCGCTTCAATCAAAAAAAGTGAAAGCTTTGCTGGTAAAACCATTGATATCAAGCTGCAGTTCAATGATGAAAAACGGGTTACCGAAACGGCAAAACAACTTACCGCCAACGGTATGCAAGCTACTGCTGCCGGCAAGGACCTGGCAATGAAGGTTGAAATAGCCCAGATCCTTAAAGCCTGTCTGGCCGATGCCGACCTCATGTTTAAGAACGAAGGTAAACCGATCGCTGACAAATACGGTTTCTCAGAAAAGCAGGCTGTTTATAACTGGCATGCGCTTTTCAAAAAGATCAGCACCGAATTGACGAAACAAGAGAAATTCGCCGAAGCAAAACCCTTTGCGGAAGTACAACAAAAAGCCCTGGAGCCCGCCTATAACTACTATGGCGTAAAGGCCGAGGACTGGAAAGACAATATCGCATTGGTGCTTTTTGCCCTTGTTTTCTATGTCTTTTATACCCTGTGGTACGGTTTCGGACTGATGTGGCTCTTTGAAGGACTTGGCATGCAGATCGGCCATTAACAGCGAGCACTGAATACCAGCAGCACCCTGAAGGAGCTGCGGCAAGAGATGAGAGGTTCAATCGATGTTGCCGCAGCTCCTTTGCCTTTAGGGACTGAGGGGAAATGAGTTTTCTACCAAGAAGTACGTGACTCCTCTTCCACAGGGGCGATCAGACAAAGACCAGGTTTCACGGAAACTGCACCTTGCTGTGCAACACCTCTTCAACCAGAGAGCGAGCTTTTCGACGAGGGTATCTGCCAATGGAAAGGAATTACAAAAAAATTTGGTGGCGACACTGTTTGGCGATTGTCGGCTTCTCGGTTGTTCCCCTTTTGGTTGTCACCTTTTCCCTCTACCAGCTCTTTGATCGCATTTACACCGATAAGGTTCAGGAGACCTTACGGAATTCCGTCGAAAGCCAGGGCCAATCGATCGAACTGTATTTCAATGAACGTATAGCGCAACTCTTTACCCTCGCTAATACCAACACCTTTGCCAATCTCACCGACGAAGACTATCTCGCCAAGGTGTTTGAACTTTTGCATGTCCGCTCCAACTCCTATATGGACATCGGCATCATTGACGGCGAAGGCCGGCATGTCGCCTATGTCGGCCCCTACTATTCGTTGTTGAAGCAGGTCAATTATAAGAATGAAACCTGGTTTAATGCGGTCAAGGCCAAGGGCATATATATCAGCGACATTTTTCTTGGCTTCCGTAAAACCCCCCACTTTGTCATCGCCGTCATGGTCAGGGACAAAAGCTCTTCATGGATTTTGCGTGTAACCATCAACCTGCAGAATATCGATGATATTGTGCAAAAAGCCTGGCTGGGGAAAAAGGGTGACGCCTTCCTCATCAACAAAGATAACAAGCTGCAGACAAGGCCGCGTTTCGGTGGTGACTTCCTTGAGGAACCGGAAAAAATAGAGTCGACCGCCCCATCCGTCAGCCCTCTATCTCCGGCACAGAACTCCGAATATATGGACTATTCCCGAGTCCTTACCACCAAGGTCGAGCAGGGTTCCTACAAAGGCCAAGAGGCCTTTTTTGCGGCAACACCAATAAAAAATACCAATTGGGTGCTCATCAACCAAGAAAGCCCCGAGGAATTGCTCAACCCGATGCGCCAGGGCGAGTTATGGGCTATGCTGGTAACGGCCCTCGGACTTGCCAGCATCGTTTGCGGTGCCGTCTTGTTTACCAACGGCCTCATCCGCAAGATTCGGGAAACCGATCGCGAAAATGCCACCAACTTTGACATGCTGATGCAGGCCAACAAGATGATCGCTTTGAGCAAAATGGCGGCGGGAATTGCCCACGAAGTGAACAATCCTCTCGCCGCCATTGGGGAAAATGCTGGTTGGATCAAGGACCTGCTGGCCGAGGCGGATCTTTCGGCCAGTCCCAACTATCAAGAGTTTTCCGATTCTGTCGACAAAATTGAACAACATGTGACAAGAGCGAGGAAAATCATCCAAAACCTTCTCGGCTTCGCCCGCCGCATGGAACCGGCCAAGGAAAAAATCAACATCAACAATCTGCTCGACGAAACCACCGGATTTCTTGAAAACGAAGCCAAGTATGTCAATGTTGCCTTTGTCAAAGACTATTCCGATGAGGTGCCGGTGATTGTCAGCGACCTGTCGCAAATCCAGCAAGTCGTGCTCAACATTCTCAACAACGCCCTTGACGCCATCGAAAAAAACGGGGCGATTACCGTTACCACGCGGTACGACATCAAAACCGACCAAATAGAGATATCCATAGCCGACACCGGGAAAGGCATTCCCGAGCAGGAACTGGCAAAGATCTTCGACCCCTTTTTCACCACCAAGGAAGAGGGCAACGG
>CAYSON010000280.1:0-2450 GCA_964432635.1 uncultured Desulfopila sp. | reverse complement strand
CTTTTTAAGGCGTTTTTTACCACAAAAGAAACAGGCAAAGGGACCGGCCTCGGCTTATCGATATCCTACTCCATCATCGAAAAGCTCGGCGGACACATCAAGGTGGAAAGCAAGGTTGGGCAGGGAACTGTTTTCACTATCCTTTTACCTAAACGATAAAACAAAGGACAACAGCAATGGACACAGCAACAACTACTATGCGGGTATTGATCGTCGATGACGAGGATGATTTTCGCGAAACCATCGTCAAACGACTTAACGCGAGAAAGCTTGCGGCAGAAGGTGCCGCAAGCGGTATTATCGCCCTGGAAATCCTGAAAACCAAGGATTTCGACATCATTGTCCTTGATGTCAAAATGCCGGAAATGGATGGCATTGAGACCCTTCGTCATATCAAAAAAATGAAACCTGAGATCGAGGTCATAATGTTGACCGGTCACGCCTCGGTGGAATTCGGTCTCAAAGGTATGCAGTTAGGGGCCTTCGATTATGTGATGAAGCCTGCCATGCTCAATGAACTGCTCGACACCATCACCCAGGCCTATAACAAGAAATGCGGCTTGACCCCCTGATGATGGGTCTCCCCAACGAGAGACGTTGTGGGACGAGGGCATTCGACTGGCGAGGCTCGACAGAGTCCTCATGCTGATATCATAGAGAACGTGAAAGACATTTACGCCTATGCGAGTCTGGGATCTTAGCCACTTAGACAGCGCTGTTGCCGCTACTCCGACCAATCGCGAGGTGATCTATGACTTTGCCGACAGTCAGGCCAATATCAACAGAATACGCCAGCACTTCAACCAACTGAAAAACAAGCTGATCTTCGGCTTGCTGCTCGGCTTCCTCCTTCCCGGGATTCTTCTCTCCGCCTATTTTCACTACCAGTTCAGCCACACCCTGAAAGAAAGCGCCATGTTGAATCTGGCAGCGGTTGCCGAGAGCCAGAAAAACACCATCGACCATTATTTGCAGGAGCGCGTCGCCAATATCTATTCGCTTCTTCGTGACGAAAGCTTCTCCTACGACCCGGGTCCGGGGCGAATGGATGCCTTCCTTCGCCACCTGCAGCAGTTCAGCGACGGTTTCACTGATATCGGCATGTATGACAAGGAAGGCATCCTTGTTGGATACGCAGGGCCCCACCATCACCTGGTGGGCAAAACCTTTACCTCCTTTTCCTGGTACAGCCAGCTGCTCAAAGAATCTCGCAATTATGTGGTAAGCGACATTCATACCGGTTTCGGCACGCAGCCGCATTTCACCATCGCCACCCGCCAGGTGGTGGACGGCAACACTGTCGTTATCAGTGCCAGTCTTGATCCCGACAAGCTCTATATGTTCCTGAGGAGTATCAGCCAGGGAAAAGAGGTGGAATCGACCCTCATCAATCGTCAGGGGCAATACCAAGTGGTGGACCCTGGCCACGGGAAGTATCCAGATTCGAGCAGCTTCGTTCCGCCCTTTGAAGCAGCACCCGGCGTGGAGGAGATCAAACTCGACGAAAAACCGCTGCTGATTGCCTTTGCCTGGCTCAAGGAAACCCCATGGGCGCTGCTCGCCACCCAGCCGGTGAGAGTTGCCCAGGCCGGGATGTATCAGGCACGGACCGTGCTCACGGTCAGCACCATTGTTATCGGCGCGGCCATTGCCGTCATCATCTACATAACCATCACCAACCTGGTGGCCAACGCCCAGATGATGGCCGAAAAAGGCCAACAACTGCAAGACATGCTGGCGCACGCCTCGAACCTTGCTTCGATTGGTGAACTCGCCGCCAGTGTCGCCCATGAGATCAACAACCCTCTGGCCATCATCATGGCCACCAGCGGGGTGATCAGGGACATGTTCAATCCCGAATTCGAGCTCGACCACAGCCGAGACGCTTTGTGCAAGGAGCTGGAAATTATCGATAACGCGGCGCTGCGTGCCAAAGGCATCACCCGCAAGCTGCAGGAGATGGGCAAGAGCAGGGTTCCCTGTTCCGTTTCATGCGATATCAACCAACTGCTCAGCGAGGTCATCGATCGCCTGAAAAAGGTCGAGCTGAAAGGCAAGCTCCTCAAGTTGCACACCGAACTCGCTGAAAATTTGCCTGCGATTCTTGCCGAACCCGATCCCCTCAAACAGGTGTTCGGGAACATCCTCATCAATGCCGCAGACGCCATTGTTGATTCGGGAAGCATCACCATCGGCTCCGCTCTCAATGAAGATGCGGTTCATGTCACCATATCCGACACCGGCCACGGCATCAGTGCCGAGAATCTTGAGCGAATTTTCCATCCGTTTTTCACCACCAAAGGCGGAGGAAGAGGCGTCGGCCTTGGTTTGAGTATTGCAGCGAGCATTGTCAAATACCTGGGTGGAACAATAAAAGTCAACAGTATCGTTGGTACAGGAAGCTCCTTTACCATCATTCTTCCGATCACCACTTCCGGAAGCGAAAAGAG
>CAYSON010000279.1:738-5152 GCA_964432635.1 uncultured Desulfopila sp. | reverse complement strand
CTGGAGCGCTTGCGCCGACTTCATCCTCAGGCCGCGGTCCTTGTCCACCCTGAATCTGTGGAGGCGGTGATTGCCCTGGCCGATGTGGTTGGTTCGACCACGGCGCTCATCACGGCAGCAGCTACTTTGCCCAACAATGAATTCATTGTCGCCACCGATAAAGGGATTTTTAACAAGATGCGCCAGGTGGCCCCTGGAAAGACCTTTATCGAGGCGCCCACAATGGGCGAAGGCGCCACTTGTCAAAGCTGCGCCAACTGTCCGTGGATGGGCATGAATTCCTTGCACAATCTGCTCACGGTTCTCGAGCGCGGCGACAACGAGATTTTCGTTGCAGCCGACTTAGCGGCCAAGGCTCAGATCCCCATTCGACGCATGCTCGATTTTGCCGCTACCCTGAAACTTAAAAGGGTGCCAGCAGTATGCGCCAGCGATTCCCGCTAGCGGTTTACCCGGCCTCTGTTCTCCCATGAGCGAAACTCCCCTCTCCTTTCGTTATTGTCTCTGCGGCAGCATGCTTGCCGAGGAATCGTGTTGCCTGCCGATTCTACGCGATCATCGTCGTGCCGAGAGTGCTCTGGCTCTGATGCGATCGCGCTACACTGCCTTCGCCTTACAGCATGAAGCACATATCCTTGCCTCCTGGCATCCGACCAGTCGGCCCCAAAACCTGCGCTTCGAGGATTTTCCAGTGACCTGGATTGGCCTTGAAATCCATCAAACGGAGCAGGGAGAAAAGGATGATGAGCGAGGCACGGTCGAGTTCACCTCGACCTATGTGGACAACGGGCATCTTTGCAGATTGCGAGAAAAAAGCAGTTTTGTGCACGAAAAGGGGCTGTGGTTCTACCTCAGCGGTGACTGCCAGGTAACGAGAAACTCGCCGCCTCGCAATACCCCCTGCCCCTGCGGTTCAGGTAAAAAATTCAAACGTTGCTGCCTGTTGTCAACTCGCCCGGCTTAATGTCCGAGCAGGGGTAGAATTCGATCGAGAAGAAAGTTGGCGCAATGCAGCTTACTGGTATGCGGTAAGGATTCCACCCCCGTCGCTGAAAGCAGGTGGAGTTGATTTGATTCCGATTCAAAACCGGTTTGTACACCGCTTATATCGTTGATGGCTATAAAGTCGAGATTTTTTTTCTCGAGTTTTCTGCGGCCTTCGGCGAAGAGGTTTTCACTTTCGGCAGCAAAGCCGACGAGGATTTGGCCCACTTTCTTCTGTTTACCGAGTTCAAAGAGGATATCGGGATTGCCAGTCAAGTTCAAGGTGGTGCCGACCTGTTCCTTCTTGACCTTGTGACGATTAAAGGTTTCCGGACGAAAATCGGCAACAGCTGCGGCCTTGATCACCACCTGGCAGGTTCCGGCATGGGCGAGAACCGCCGCATGCATCTCTACCGCACTGCTAACCTTGATAAAATTGACCCCTAAGGGGGGCAATAAATTGGTTGGACCGCTGATCAGCAGTACCACCGCCCCTCGGCGACGTGCTGCCTGAGCGACGGCATAGCCCATCTTTCCAGAGGAGCGGTTGCTGACAAAGCGGGCTGGATCGATGGCCTCCCGGGTAGGCCCGGCGGTGACAAGAACGCTCACACCCTGCAGATCCTGGGGCGAGAGCAGAAAGCTGATCCGCTCCTTGACCTCCTCCCATTCGGCAAGTCTTCCCTGTCCCTCTTCTTTGCACGCCATCACCCCACTTCCCGGGTCGATGATGCCATATCCTAGCTTTTTCAACTCGCAGAGGTTTCGTTGTGTCGCCGGATGATGGTACATGCGACTGTTCATGGCCGGACAGAGGATAATGGTGGATGGCTTCGCGGCGAGAACCGTGGTGGTCAACAGATCGTCGGCGATGCCAACGGCGAGTTTGGCGATGATATCTGCGGTGGCAGGGGCGATGAGCAGACAATCGGCATCCCTGGCCAGATCTATATGCGCCATGGGACTCTCGGCTGCAGAACAAAACATCGCTTCATGTACCTTATTGCCGGAAAGGGCGGCAAAGGTCAGCGGAGATACAAACTCCTTGGCGGCTGAGGTCATGATGACCGAGACCTGCGCCTCCTCTTTGGCAAGATCACTCACCCAGCCCGCTACCTTGAAGGAGGCAATCGAACCGGTGACGCCAACCACGATCCGCTTACCCGCAAAAATATGAGGGGCCATAACATTCTCCTCTTGCTATCAATAGGCGCCGTTGCTCTTGAACATGCGGAGCACGGTCTTGGCAATGATCTTGATATCGGTCCATAGCGAAAAGTTGAGGATATACCAGTCGTCCAGGCGCACCCGCTCCTCATATTCTTCAACATCGGAGCGGGGCCCAACCTGCCACGGCCCGGTTATCCCTGGTTTCATAGAACAATAGCGTCCAGCACTGTCCTTGTAGAACTCATTGAGCTCCTTGCCGACTATCGGCCTGGCACCCACCACGCTCATGTCACCGCGAATGACATTGAGAAACTGGGGAAATTCATCCAGGCTGGTGCGGCGCAAAAATCGCCCGATGCGGGTTACGCGCGGGTCGTTCTTGAGCTTGAAGGAGTGTTCCCATTCTTGACGAAGTTCTAAGTTTTCCCTTAATAGTTTCTGCAACTCGCCTTCGGCGCCAACACGCATAGTGCGAAACTTCAGGCACTCAAAACTCTTGCCGGCGGCGGTGATACGCTTATGGCGATAAAAAATCGGTCCACCATCGGAAAGCTTGATCGCAAGGGCAACGAGCAAGGTTAAGGGCAAGGTTAAGACCAAGACGGCTATGGAGAACACTAGGTCGAAACTTCGCTTCCATTCGGTGTTGGGGTTGAAGTTGAGAATGAGTAGATCCCCGAGGGATTGGATTTCTGCGTGGTGCAGACCATAAACATACAGATCGGGAACGAGATAAATACGAGCTCCGAGAGAACGGCATTCGCGGAGAATACGAAAGATTTTTCGTTCTGCGCGCATCGGTAGGGCGATATAGACGTAGTCAACAGCGTGCAGTTCAAGATAGGCGGATATCGCGGCGGTATTACCGAGGATCGGCTTGCCCTTGACCTGAGAGATTTCTTGATCATCAATTTTGTCATCAAAAAAACCGATGACCTCGATCCCCGCCCAAGGCATGGTTTCGACCTGCTTGAGTAGAGTAATACCAAGGTCGCCGGCCCCAACAATGACGGCTCGGCGAACATTCTTGCCATTTTGACGAGCGGCCCTCAGTATTTTGCGGAAGGCGACATGAATGGCAAAAAGAATGAACGGAGTAGATATTGACCAGATAAGGATAACCACCCGGGAGTAGGCGGTGGAGATCTTGAATATAAAGAAATAGAAAAGCAAAAACCCGACCACCGTTCCCCAGGCTTTAAGGATGACGAACAATTCAAGGAAATATTTCCACCCCCGCCAGGAACGATAGAGCTGAAATGACTGAAAGGTCACGAAGCACAGAACGAAGATCAGTATCACCAATCGAGTATAGTAGGGACTCCACGGAACTCGGTACCAATAAACGAGCAAGGCCAGGTAACCGGTCGCCAAGATACAATCGAAGAGGTGCAGGCAGCGAGCGATGAGAGAACTCTGTTCCCGAAGGTTGATCGACATCATCGCTTGTTGACCCGATCAGAGGAGAAAAATAGAATAATTACCGACATTTTAGGTCAATATCAATTGCTGGCTGGCAACGCCACCACAGCCGATTCATGCTCAGTGAAGACCGCAAAAAAGAAGGGAGCCAGCGATGGTTTATGCCAAGTTTGTAGCCAAGAAACTTGAGGGCGCTCCGCAGCAAACATTCAACAAGGAGGAGATAACGTTTGTCTTGAAACACTTTGGTCAAAAGGGAAATCACATATCTCCCCCCGACCCCCTCCGCACGTCCGTAGGCGGCGAGCAGCCACGATTGGCTTTTGTGTAAGACGCCGATATCGAAGGCGCGACGAAAATCCTGGACGAGACTGTAGTTATGGCTATGATAAACCTCCGCCTCAGCGACGTAACATACCCTGTACCCAGCGAGGAGAATTCTCCCCAAAGTACAAGTATCCTCTCCAAAAATCAAACCGTTATTGAAATATTCGCAGCTTGCCAGAACCTCTTTGCGGTAGGCGGCGAAGCTGTTGGAGATAAAGACAGTTTTCAAGCCGTACCGTGCCCGGTCGCCGTATGCTCGGGACTGCGAATGAGGAGGATAATTAAACTCGCGGAGATGTGCGGCGATTGGACCGGCATTTCTCGAAGGCAATTGCCGGCCATAGGTGCATCCCACCTGGTCATTCTGCAGCAAAGGCTCGACGAGCCTTTGCAGGGCGTGGCGGTCGGCAAGAATTGCGTCCTGCGTAAAAAAAACCAGGATCTCGCCCTGGGCCATTCGTGCTGCCGCCGTTCTCGTTAATCTCCGCGGCGGCGATGGTCACCGTCAACG
>CAYSON010000279.1:0-728 GCA_964432635.1 uncultured Desulfopila sp. | reverse complement strand
CCGCCATGATCGAAGCTGTCCCTGGCGATAGTAATGACCGTGGCTCCGGCCTCCCGGCATAACACCACAGTTTGGTCATCGGAAGAGGAGTCTATAACGATAACCTCGAACGGCGTGAGGCTCTGCACCTTGAGCGCCCCAAAAAACTCTGCGAGAGTCGCTGCGCCGTTGAGCGTTGGTATAATCAGCGAGATACGCGCATCATTCACCTGCCCCTCCCCTTTCACAAGTGCAGAAGACGCACTGCCAAAAACTTGCTCCAGGCCCAAAAGAGTTGGGGCCCGGGATGTTTTTGGCAAAGAAGCACCTCGCTTTGGGCGGCGGCCAAGCGCAGGGCGTAGGCGACGGCGTGACGGCGCTGCAACCAACCACGGCAGTGGTAGGCAATGAGTCGAGGATCGTAGACCAGCGTCCAGCAGCTCTTGCGCAGACGCAGACAGAGATCGATGTCCTCTTTGTAAAGAAAGAAATCAGGATCGAAGACTGTCTCACCGAATGGAGACAGGGCCTTGATGCGGCAACATAACAAGGCCCCGCAGAGGGCAGGAGGAGAGGCGATGAGATCGTACTGTCCGCAGTCCTTTTTCCCCTGTCCGCGATCATACCACCTCCCGTACCAGTGTCGATATATGCCGGCGGAATCTATTTTCCCGGTGGCTTTCATAGACATCACATCAAAGCCCAGCAGTTTACCGGAAATGGCTCCAGCATCAGGATTTTCGTTGAGT
>CAYSON010000278.1:0-5156 GCA_964432635.1 uncultured Desulfopila sp. | reverse complement strand
GCCGTCGATGATATCGGTAATGAGGGACTGTGCCTGGTTTTCCGTCTTGACGGCTTGCAAAAACTTCAAGGCATTGGTGATCTTCCAGCGGGCGGTGACCTCAAGATAGATAAACGTCTTGTCGTTGGTGGGAATCTGGTTGGGCTGGCCGTTCCAGATCTGAATCCTCTTGTCGAAGATTTCGGCATGCTGGATAAACGGCATCTTGAAATGCAAACCGGCATCGACGACCGGATCGCCCACCGGCGCACCGAACTGGGTTACTACCGCCTGGGTTCCTTCCTCGAGGATGTAAAAGCCGTCGTAGATGATGGCCATAGCCAATACCACCAGACCGGCAAGAAAAAATTGAGCAATTTGTTTCATGGTGTTGTTCCTTTTTCTGTCGGGCTATTTACTTTCGATGGTCGGCATTTTCGGCGCGGCAACAGTGGGCGATGTCAGGTTGAGCAAAGGGAGCGGCGATGTCTGGTTTTTGTCCAGCACATAAACTGACTGCACCCCGGGAAGAACTTCCTTCATCGTCTCCAGGTACATACGTTTCCGGGTGATATCCTTGGCTTGTTGATACTCCTTGAGAATGTCGAGGAATCGTTGCGTTTCACCCTGGGCATTGTTGATCCGTTGAGCCTGATACCCGTAAGCCTCCTCGACGATTTTCTTGGCGTCGCCGGCGGCCTTGGGGATGACCCGATTGTATTGCTCCTCGGCTTCGTTGACCAGCCGCTTCATATCCTGATCGGCCTCGTTGACCTCGTTGAAGGCTGGTTTGACCTGTTCGGGGGGGTTGATGTCCTGAAACTGCACGGTGCCGATGCTGACACCGCTCATTCCCTTGGGGAAGAGGCCGTCCAGTTGGGCCTGCAACTCCGCTTTGACTGAGGTCGCGAGAAGATCGCGGTTGCTGAGGACATAATCGAAATCCCAGTTGCCGACGATGCGGCGGGTGACGCTCTCCGACATATCACGAATCGCCTGCACCACATCAGCCACCCTGAAGAGGAAGGCGTTGGGATCGGCCACTCGGTATTGCACGATCCAGGCGACGTTGATGACGTTCTTGTCGGCGGTGAGCATCAGCGATTCGGTTTCATAGCCGCGCTTTTCGAATGATGATTGTTGGCCGGGAATGCGGCTGCGAAAACCGAATTCCTCCTTGCGGATGTTTTCCACATCCACTTTGTAGAGCTTGTCGACGTAGGGGATCTTGAAATGCAAGCCGGATGGGGTGGTGCGGGAATATTGCCCCAACCGCAAGATGACCCCGACTTCGCTCGGGGCGATCTTAAAGAACGAGGAATAAACTCCCTGGAGGACGACGACAATGAGCACGACCGCTATCAATTTTCCAATGTTAGCAAACGGCGATGACGGAGTTGATGGCGTTCCTCGGTTGTCTCACGACGGTGGTGGACCCTTCTTGTCGGAGAAAAAGTCCTGAAGTTTATTGATCAATTGCGCAACAATTTCTTCCGGGGTCTGTGGTTTGTGCTTTTTCCCCCAGGGTGGTTGTTGATCTTGTTGTGACATGCAGCATCTCCTGAATAAAAGATTCTCGGTAGCCTCGAAGCGCCTGGTAACTCATGGCTGTTTGCACAGGACGTGAGGAGCGGGTGCGTGGTATTTAAGACCATACAACGGTAATAATTGACAAGGTCAATTGCAACCCGAATCGTACTGAGGACCTTTATCGGCCCCAGCCATTGGTTTCCGGGCGCGGCTCAGCGGAAGGCGAGCAGCCAGCACATGGCAAGGATGAGGAAAAAGCCGAGCGAGAGAAGCGTTTGCAAAAGGAGGGAGCGGCGCATGGTCGTAAATCCCGGAAGGCGTCCCAGAGGTCCGCAGGCAAGGCCGCAGAGCAGGCCGAAAAGATGACTGCCAAGATCAGTACGCTCTCCTCCGGCGCCGAGAACGGCAAGGAGGGCTAGCCCGGCCATGAGGGGCATGAACAGGTGTCTGAGCGACGGGGGGGCGTTCCTGCCGTATCCCATGGTGCAGAGCATGCCGATGGTGCTGAACAGCGCCGTGGAGAAACCGACGAAGTGATGGCTGCTGCCGTGCACCCATACATTGATGGCGTTGGCGGAAACGCTGGTAAAGAGGATGAGCATCAGGCCGATACCGTTGCCGGTGAGTCCGAGGAGGTAGTGGATGATAACAGCTCCAAGAAGACAGTTGCTCAACAGATGTACAACATCGGCATGGAGGGTGAGGGCGGTGGCGAGACGATACCATTCGCCGCCGTCGAGGATGGCGGCGCCATCACCGGCCCCGGCACGAAACCAGGGGGATTGCGGTTGCCACTCGCCGCTCAGGCCATAGATGATCGCCAGGCAACCGCTGATGGTCAGGCTCATGGCGCGAAAGATGGGCGGCTGAACCTCGCTTTGTCTTGGCCTGGGGGGCCAGTTGCGGTTTTCCTCGAGGTAGGCGGTAATCTCCAGGGTCGCCCGCTGCCAGAGCGTGGAGTCGACATAAATGGCCATGGTGCCGTGGGGTTCAAAACGGATGGCATGGCTGATGTCGTGAGCTAAGAGGACCAGAGAACAGGTGTTGAGCTGGTCACGGTCGATAAACGAAAGAAGAAGTCTGTCGTGCGATTCTTCAGAGGGGGGAACGAGTTCGGTCACCAGAGTCGGAGGAGCCGGGAGGCAAGAGCGGCCCCCTGTCTCTATCCCCAGGAGGATAGAACCTTCCTGGAGATAGAGACAGGGGAGTGGTGGCAGCCTTATGCGGCCAGTTGCTCGGGGGTAATAATGGCGCCGAAGCGCTCCCTCAGCTGCAAGAGTTCGCTCTTTTGTTGCGCATAGACCTCAAAGAGCCGGGCAGGAACGCCTTGTTCCTTGCTGTAGGCGGCTTGTTGCAGGTCGATGCGGGCGACGATGTTGTCGACATAAAGGGAAAATTGCATGTCGTAGAGGGTCTTGTCATAGGCCTTGTCGATGGTGGCGAAAAGCTTGGCGAGATCCTCGTATCTTGGGAGGTAGCCGATGGGGGTGGCGATGGCCTCGACATCATCGTTGGCGAAGAGTTCCAACCAGCCTAGCCAGACCTTGACATCCTTTTTTTCGCCGAGCAATTTGTCGCCGCTGCCGCCACGATTGCCATAGGTGAGGAAATAGTTGAGGCCGGCCATGATCGGGCGAGTCGCGGTGGAAAATTTGCGCGAGTTGAAAAAGGTGAATTGGGCTCGCATATAATCGGCCAAGGCGCCGGGAATAAAGGGAGCGTTGGCCCAGGGTTGGCGATTGATACCGGTGGCACCGACTTCGGTGGCGGTTGCTTTCGAGACAATGGAGGCGCCGATGACGACCCCCTCATCAGGGCTTTTGGCCACCCACACCGGCGGCATGGTGTCGCTGTCACGTCCTGAGTAGGTGATGCCTTTGATTGGAACTCCGGCCGGGGATTCGGCCTGATCAGTGGCGTGGTTGGCGATGGCCGAGGCCAGCAGGGTGCAACGCGAGTTCTTGTGGGACAGCGGTATCGGCTTGCCAGCCTGGTCGGTTTTCCCCTTAAACCATTCACCCTTGAAGTTGACGCCCTTATCCGGAGCTTGCTCACCATTGCCGACCCAATACGGCACACCGTCGGCGATGAGCACATTCGACCAGATCACCTCAGTGCCGTCACCGCGGAGACATTCCATCAGATGAGGATCTCCCTCGCGGTTGACATCCTCGACAATGCCGAAGATGCCATTTTCCGGGTTGATGGCACGAAGCACCCCCTGGTCGTCGATCCAGAATTGCGCCAGATCATCACCGACGAAGTGGCTTCCGACCATGGCGGTGGTGGTCTTGCCGCAGCCGGAGGGGGCCGCTCCAGCGAAGAAGGTCTTGCGGCCGTTGGGTCCGCTCATGCCGGTAATGAACATATGCTCGGCGAGCTGTTGCTCGACCTTGAAATAGGTGGCGTAATCGACGCTGAAGCGGTGATTGCCCTTTTTCAGGAGCAGGGTGTTGCCAGCATAGGTGCAGAAAGTGGAAAAGGTGGTCTGCCAGCTTCGATCCGACAAAATTCGGGCGTTGGGAACGTCCTCGGGTCGGTTGGGACCTTCGGCGTGGACGTTGGTGAAAAAGAGACCGACCCGCGCCACTTCGCGGTCAAAATCGGCAAAGCAGTTACGGTAGAGGAGTTCGGCGGAATGGGCCACATATCCGGAAGAGGACATCTCGATTGCCGGGATGGTTGCTTCGGCGCCCACCGGGCCGCGACTGTAGAACCCCACGATCATGGTCATGCCGCTCATGATTCCCGGCATATAGGTTCTGACATAGTCGATGGCCTCACTGCGCAGCACGGTCTTGGCAAGGGAGCTCATCTTTTCGCCGGGGTTGATAATATAGTAGGTTTGGTTGACCAGGCGCGCCTGATCCTGGGGAAGATCGAAATGAATAGTGTGGCCCTGTTTGGTGAGTTTGCGTTCTTCCCCCTTGCTCAGCGCGTAGTCACGCACCCACTGCACGTCTTCATCGCTGCCGGTGTTGACGAAGATCTTTTCCGGTCGGCACATTGCTGCAGCATTGGCGATCTTGATCAAGGCCTCTTCGCTTCCGATCAGCGCCAGTTTTTTTTGTTCGGTCGCGGCCATTTTCCTGCTGAGGAGGTCCCTGGCGTCGGCGATGTTGGCGATACCGCCAACAAGTGCAAGAATTTCCTCACCATTTTTTAATTCCAACATGCTTGGCTCCTTCGAAATCTGTATACCTGAAAAGGTGTTGCGCTAATGATTCATCAATAACCTTCAAAGAAGCCATAATAGAAATGTTTGTAATCTTCGTCAAGCAGAAGGTGCTGGAAGAACAGAAAAGTGCATGCTCAAGGGCCATGATTTCAGCAACATTGCTGTACGTTGCAGGGGACGACAGCGGGCCTGCTTCTCGGGGGTGTTCGCCGTTTTGATGCGCCTTTGACTGTGAGGGGAGGGTGCTTCTTGGGGGGATTCGTCCTATAGCGCCAGCGATGACAATGGGCGCGGCTCCACAGAGCGATGCGGCGGGCCACGACAAATCCGGTGACAAAGTACGGTGCGACGTTTATTGTAGACGGGTAAAGGACCAGGCCGAGAACGCGGGCCGGTGCAACACTACTTTTCGATGCGGCGAATCATGGAAACGAAAAAGGGCTGCAATCATCATGCGATTGCAGCCCTT
>CAYSON010000277.1:0-5180 GCA_964432635.1 uncultured Desulfopila sp. | reverse complement strand
CACCATAAGGGCATCAGCTGCCCTGCTTGTGCAGGACGATATCTCTTCACACAGGGAACACCACCGTTACCACTGCTCACGGTGAATGACCGCCGGGTTGAATCTCTCCACCGCTTGAAAGCCTATGCCCGGCCAGCCGAGTGGTACCAAGGCAAAGGGCAGGATATGGGAGGGGATGGCGAGAAGCTTGCGAAAGCCGTTTATGCGATCCGGATCGGGATAGACACCGCACCACACCGTACCCAGCCCTTCATCGCGGGCGGCAAGCAGCAAGTTCTGGGTGGCGGCGCTGCAGTCCTGCTGCCAGTATTGCGGGTACTTTTTTCCGTCCGGATCGCCACAGACGAGGATCGCCACCGGGGCCTGCAGAACCATGCGGGCATAGGGATGGATGGCGGGAATGGCCTCGCGTTTTTCCCGATCGCGGATGACGATGAACTGCCATGGCTGTTGATTGCCGGCTGAGGGCGCGGCCATGGCCGCCCGCAGCACCCGCTCCACTGTCGCCTCCTCCACCTGCTGCTCACCATAGGCGCGAATGCTTCTCCTGGTATGCACCACTTCGTTGAATTCCATAGGGGTTGTCCTCCTGGTCGTTGACAATAAACCAACATCGGAAACCGGTCGTTGCTACCGGCGACTTCTTAATACTCGTTTTGGCAATAACCACCTTCGTCCCGCAGCGCAAGGCAAGACAAGATGCGTAAGCGCAATCGCAAAGGGAATTGCTGGCCAGCCCCCGAGGTGACGTTCCTCCCCACGAGGCATCTCTCATCCTGACAGGATCCTTGCCGATATCAGTACAGAGAATTTTCAAGACCAAAATTTTTTTCTTTGGCCATTGGCGACTGGCGCTGATATCATAAAATAATGTTTCGCGAATGGATTTGCCAAGCAACGACTCCAAACGCCACGGCCATGACTGATGCAGGAGACTGCGATGATGCCCGAAAAAACACCCCTTATGTCAGCCCTTGACTGCGGCACCATTGCCTATTGGCAAGAAGGGCAGGGCGAAACGGTTGTTCTGTTGCATGGTATCACCACCTATTCTTTTATTTGGCGACGGATCGTGCCGCTGCTCCTCGGCGGATATCGGGTCATCTGTATCGATCTCCTTGGTTGCGGCGACTCCGCCAAGCCCCTCGACATATCCTATTCCCTGCCGCAGCACGCCGAGATTCTCCGGCAATTTCTACTGCAGAATAAGATCGGCCCGGTACATTTGGTCGGTCACGATGTCGGCGGCGGCATCGGTCAGATCTTTGCGGTGCGCTATCCCCAGCAGCTGCTCGATCTGTCCCTGATCAATTCGGTGACCCACGATTTCTGGCCGGTGCAGCCGATCATCGCCATGCGCACCCCGATCATCCGCCAACTGGCCATGGCCACCCTTGACATCGGCGCCTTTCATCTGGTGGTGCGGCGCGGCCTCTTCCACAAAGAGCGCCTCGATGACCAGTTGATGGATCTCTTCTGGCGTCCGATGAAAAATCGCCACGGCCGCCGCGCCTTTCTCCACTTTGCCGATTGCCTCAACAATCGTCACCTTATCGACATCGAAGGGGATTTGCAGCGGCTATCTCTTCCTACCCTGATCATCCGCGGCGACGCCGACGTTTATCTCAGCGGGGCCATTGCCGACAAACTGCACCAGGATATCCCCGGCAGCCGCCTGCTGCGTATCGCCAGCGGTGGCCATTTCATCCAGGAGGACGAGCCGGAACTGGTGGCCGAGGCCTTGCTGAAGCACTTTCGGAGGCAGGAGTGAACGACGGCGAGCGGCAATTGGCGGCACTGCAGAAAACCATCGCCGTTCTGAGGAAGAGAACGCCCAGCTCTCCGAGCGAGCCGAGGATGCCATGCTCCTTGGCCTGGTGGCTGAAGCCATTCAGGGTCTGAGCAACCCCCGAGAAATACTTGACCATGCCCTGGAGCGCATCTCCATCCTCAAGAACCTGCCCTATGTCTGCTGCTGCGAACTGGGCAGCGATGGCTTGCCGCCCCACGCCGCCTATGCCAGCTTCAGCGACGACGGCAGCCGTTTTCTCATATACCTGACACCGCACCTGAAAAGCGAGCTGACCCACGGCCCCCTGGTCTGCGCGTCAATGGAAGATATCAGCAGCAACTTTCCCCCGCATCTCTTCTCGCCCAGCGCCGCCCTGCTCATCCCCTTTTCTTGCCGCTTTTTCGAGCACAGCGTCTTTGTCTTTCTGGTCGGAGAAAAGGGAGGCCAGCCCCTTGGATCGATGCTCTTTCTTCTCGACCAGGTGGTAGCCATGACCGTCAGTCGCCTGGAAAACCTCTTTCTCACCAAGGAACTCGCCCAGCTAAATGCGGAATTGGAACATCGGGTCCTTGCCAAGACCGAGGCCTTGAGGCTGTCGCACCAGAGTTTGGCGGAAAGCCATGAACGGTTCGCGGTGGTCCTTGACAACATCGACACACCGATCAACGTCACCGACGTCGTCAGCCATCGCATCGTTTATGCCAATCGCAGTTACCGGGAGATCTTTCCCGAGGCAGTGGAAGGACAACTCTGCCACCACAGATGGCAAGAGCCCCAGGTCTGCAGCGATTGTCCGATCCCAGACCTCCTCAACGGGGATACCGGCAATGAAACTATTCGGGAAAGGGCGCACAGCTCCAGCGGCAAGTGGTTCCTGCAGCAGGATAAACTGATTGCCTGGCCGGGAATCGCCAAGGCCAAGCTCGCCATCGCCACCGACATCAGCAAGCTCAAGGCGGCTGAAGAGGCCACACGGCAAATGCAGGAAAGCCTGCAACAGGCCCAGAAAATGGAGGCAGTGGGCGTCCTTGCCGGCAGTGTCGCCCACGATCTCAACAATATCCTCGCCGGCCTGGTCAGCTATCCGGAGCTGCTGCTCGCCACCCTGCCGCCGGACTCGCCGATGCACAAGCCTTTGCAAACGGTGCACCGCGCCGGACAGCGAGCGGCAGTGCTCGTCCGCGACCTCCTCACCCTGTCGCGCAAAAGGGAAAGGAGCGAAGAAAGGATGTACCTGGCGGCTGCCGTCCGCGACTACCTGGACAGCCCGGAATGCGCCGACCTGCTGCAGCGCCACCCAACGGTAGGCATCTCCTTCGAACCGGGCGACCAGCCTTTGGTGGTGCAAGGCTCGCCGACACATCTCAGCAACGTGGTCATGAATCTGGTGATCAACGCCGCCGAGGCCATGCCCGAAGGCGGCACCATCAGCGTGCGCCTCGCCAAGACCTCACTCAACCATCAGCCTCCAGGGTTTCTCACCTGGCGAGCCGGCGATTACGCCGTACTCGAGGTGATCGACAGCGGTGTCGGCATTCCCGCAGACGCCACCGGCCGCATCTTCGACCCCTTCTTCAGTCGCAAAAAGGTGGGACAAAGCGGCACCGGCCTGGGACTTGCCATCGTCTGGAGCACGGTGCTCGATCATCAGGGCCAGATCACCGTTGACAGTTGCGAAGGCCAAGGCACCACCTTTCGCATTCTGCTGCCTTTACCCACCAGCTGACTTTCACCATGAACGTTCTTCACCTTGGTGAGCCACAAGAGGATAGAAAATGAACACGAGCAACCATTTTGCCGCGGCAGATTGGAGCCTGACACTGGACGCTCTTCCTGATCTTATCTGCACCCTCGATGCAGAGCATAAGGTTCGCTGGATGAACGCCGCCATGGCCAAGAAGCTGGGAGTCACTCCGGCGGAGGCCCTCGGCCTGCCCTGTTACGAAGTAGTGCACGGTACGTCGAGCCCGCCGAACTTCTGCCCGCACTTACAGGTGCTCGAGGGCCACCAGCAACATACCGGCGAAGTTCACGAAGAGCGATTGGGGGGAGATTTCCTGGTCACCTGCACCCCCATCAGGGACAAGCAAGGACAGCTCCACGGGAGTGTTCTTGTCGCCCGTGACATCACCGAGCGCAAAGAGGCGGAGCGGCAGCTGCGGGAAAGCGAAGAACGGTTTCGCAGCCTGTTCTCGGCCATGCAGGAGGGTTTTGCCCTGCATGAAGTTATCTGTGACGCTGCCGGCCGACCCTGTGACTACCGTTATTTAGAGGTGAATCCGGCATTTGAGCGGGCCACCGGTATCCCTCGGGAGCGCTGGATTGGACATACGGTGCGAGAGGTTCTCCCAAATGTCGAGGATTACTGGATTCAAGGCTTTGGCGCAGTAGCGCTGACCGGCCAGGCCGCCATGTTCGACAACTACGTCCAGGAACTGGACCAACATTTCCAGGTGGTGGCCTACAGCCCCAGGCACGGCCAGTTCGCCGTCATCGCCCTCAACGTCACCGCGCGCAAACAGGCCGAGCAGCAATTGCAGCGCCAGACCGCCCTGTTTCAAAATCTGTTCGAGAGCTCTCCCGAAGCCATCGCGGTCTTGGACCATGAGGATCGTGTGCTGCAAATAAACCGCTCCTTCGAAACCCTTTTCGGCTATTGCCAAACCGAGGCTACAGGGCAAGATATCAACCATCTGCTTGCCCCCGAGCCCTATCGCGACGATGCCCAGAGCGTTTCCGAGAGTGTCCTCGAAAATGGCCAAATTGTCGAGAAGGAGGCCATCCGCTGCGCCAAGGGTGGGCGCCCGGTGGATGTATCCCTGATCGGATACCCGCTTGTGGTGGATCAGCAAAAAATCGGAGCCTACGCCATCTATCGCGACATTACCGAGCGTAACCAAGCACTGCAGCAGCTTCACCGGGCCCACCAGACCATGCTGACTATTTTGGACGGCATTGACGCCACGGTCTATGTAGCAGACATGGACAGCTATGAGATTTTGTTCATGAACAAGTACATAATCGATGCCTTCGGCGCCGATTTTACCGGCCGGCTTTGTTATCAAATGTTTCGCGACCTGAGCCACCCCTGTGACCATTGCACCAATGATCGCTTGCTTGACGCGCAGGGTCAACCCACCGGTGTCTGTACCTGGGAGTCACCAAACCCCATCACCAAAAAATGGTACATCAACTACGACCGGGCCATTCGCTGGCTGGATGGTCGTATGGTCAAGCTGCAGATTGCCACCGACATCACCGAGCGCAAGCAGTCCGAGGAGGAGAAAGAGAAGCTCCAGGTGCAGCTCACCCAGGCGCAGAAGATGGAATCCGTAGGCCGGCTGGCGGGCGGGGTGGCCCATGACTTCAACAACATGCTCGGCGTCAT
>CAYSON010000276.1:0-5198 GCA_964432635.1 uncultured Desulfopila sp. | reverse complement strand
CAATGCGCGGACGTTGGAGATTCGGAAGCGCGTGCTCGGGGAGGAGCATCCCGAGTGCGGGGCTCTGCTCGAGAAGATGGCCGGGATGTACCTCGCCACAGGAAAAAAAGAGCAGGCGGAAAGAGCGCTGCAGCAGGCGGTGCACTGCTACAGCGCCTCCCTTGGTCAGGATGACGAGACCACCGCCCAGGCGCAGAACAGTTTGGCCGAACTCTATCTCGACGGCGCACGCCATGAGCCCGCCTATCCGCTTCTCCAGGCTTCGCTTGCCGCTCGGCAGAAGGCGTTTGGTAAGCACCATCCGGTGGTAGCCCAATCCTACAACAATCTCGGGGTGGTCCATACCCTGCGCGGTGAAAAAACCCTGGCGATGAAGCAACACAGCAAGGCCCTGGCCATTCGTGAACAGGCCTTTGGCGATGAGCACCCGGCGATAACCCAGTCGCTAGACAACCTTGCCGCCATCCACCAGGAGCGCGGCGATTTCCAGCAGGCGGAGGAATTGCTGCTCCGCGCCCTGTCCATTTGGGAGAAGGCCCAGGGAGGCGAGCATCCGGCGGTAGCCCAGGCCAGCCATAATCTCGCTGTGTTGTATCTTGCCATGGAACGGTTCGAGGAAGCGGAAAAGTGCCTGTTTGCTGCCAGGAAGATTCTCGAACAGGTCGGAGAGCGGGTCAAGCTCCATCTGGCCACGGTTTTCAAGACCTTTGCCGGTCTTTATAAGAAAATGGGCAGGGTCGGCGAAAGCAAGGAGTACGCGGCGCGAGCCGAAAACATTCTCAAACCAAAAGCCCCTCGGGCTGGGGTGATGTCAACCGTTCCCGTTCATTGACAGACGGAGGTGCGAGCTATGAAACTGTTGGGAATAAGTGGCAGTCTTCGCAAGGGATCATTCAACACCGGGTTGCTGGAGGCCTGCGCCAGCCTGCTCCCGGAAGGGGTGGAGATGACCATTTTCGGTTGTGGCGACCTGCCCCTTTATAACAAGGATCTTGATACCGACAACAAACCGGACTCGGTACGGCAATTGCTGCAGGCGATCCGCTATGCCGACGGGGTGGTCCTGGCTAGCCCCGAATACAACTACTCCTTTTCCGGGGTGTTGAAGAACGCTTTGGATTGGGCCTCGCGTCCCGCCTATACTTCGGTCTTGGCACAAAAGCCGGCGGCCATAGTGTGCGCCTCGCAGGGCCCAGTCGGTGGAGCTCGGGCTCAGGCCCATCTCTGCCAAGTCTTGGCGGCAACGCTGAGCCCGGTGGTGCCGACCCCGCCGTTTTTGGTGCCGATGGCCCAAGAAAAGTTTTCCGCTGACGGCCTCTTTATCGATGAGGACGGGAAGCGCCGCTTGGCGAGGTATCTGGGCGATTTTGTCTCCTGGGTGCGCCGCTTGGCAATAGCGTAGATGGGATTGTCCCGTTGCTTCCGCAGCGGGTAAGAAGAAGCGTGTACTGCGCAAGCTAGCGGCGTCCCGTCCGCAGCTCTTTGCAGTTGACCCGGCCAGGCTTCTAAAAGCCTAATTTTGACGGGGTCGCGCCTTCAATAAAAGAGCCGTTTCGAGATCTCTGCCGCCGTTTTCTTCAGAGGGGTAACCATTTCTGCAATATATTTTGGGGTCATGCGAAAGGCCGGTGCGGCGACGACCACCGCCGCCACCGGCAGCCCCTCGTGGTTGAAGATCGGCGTGCCGATGGCATGTGAATCCTCAAAGCGTTCGCCATTATCGTGGGCGATACCGGTTTTTTGCACCTCTTTGAGCACCTCTTTGTAACGTTTCTTGGAAATGATGGTGTTGGCGGTGAAGCGGTGGAATTTCTTCTTGATGCACAGATCGACAAAACCCTCTTCGCAATTGGCGAGTATTGCCTTGGCTCCGGCAGCGACATTGATCGGCACCTGCTCCCCGGGCTGGAAGGAAAAGCGGATATGGCTCTTGCCCTCGACATGACCGGAAAGAACGACGGTGGTGCCGGTGAGCACCTCCAGGGCGACGCTTTCACCCACCAGGTTGCTGAGTTCATTGATGTGCGGCTGGGCGATGGCGACGATGGCAGTATTGAGGGATTTGATGACGATGTTGCCCATCTCGGCAATGGCGCGGCCGAGCATGTATTTTTTCGACGCCGGATTCTGGTAGAGGAAATCATTGGCGGTGAGAAGATGGAGAAGTCGACTGACCGTCGATTTGTGGATGCCGAGTTTTTTGCTGATCTCGAGCGTGCCCATTTCATTGTTGTGTGGTGGGAAGGCCAGGAGAATTTTCAGGGCCTTCTCCGTTGATGACAGATTCTGCGGTGTTGTTTTGAGCGGCATTGCATTTCCTTTGACGCGGGATGGCAAGATTCGATGAGGTCAGGTGGTGGTATGTTGGGGTGAATGGTGAATATGGTTGCAGATAATGAGATTGTATCCCGACACTTTCGATTTATTAATGAAATTACCAGTGGATGTCAAGGAGATACTCTCTGTCTCTGTTTTATGGTTAAATAATTCCATTCAGTATATCGGAATAAAAATTCACCAGATGAGATGATATTGCTCCTCGTGGGTTGTGTCGTTATCAGTTGGAATGAAAAGTTAACTAGCTAAAAAATATGCAATTAATAGGAAAACTCAACGAAAGAGCATCCACTTGTCTTGCGTAAATCCTCTTGACAAAAGTGAGGCATTTTGCTATCTGTATTTTTATACAGTTGCAAAATTAACAACAGAGTTCAACATAGTGCAACTTTTTTCGCCAAGAGTGGGACTGCGCTTTGGTGACCAAGCGGTCGCTGCGGCAAAAAAAGCTCCTCCACGGTAAAGAAGGCGGTGGAGGCAGAAACAGTACCCGGCAATATTGGTTCAACAACATTTACCATCGGGAGGGCATGAAGATGTCGAATCTATTCAGACTTGACGGCAAAGTGGCGCTGGTTATCGGCGGTGCCGGCGGTATCGGCAGTGCATTATCGTTGGGCATGGCCCAGTACGGCGCCAAGGTGGTGGTCGCTGATGTGCTCGGCATGGATGCCTTGAATGCATTCGCTGGGGAGATCGCCACCAAGACCGGGGTGGAAACCATGGCCCATCAGGTCGACGTCACCAGCGAAGAGAATATGACGACGCCGGCGCAGGACGTCCTCTCCAGATTCGGGGGCATAAACATTCTTGTCAATGCCTTCGGCTTGAATATGAAGCGGCCGGCCTTGGAATATCCCATGGCGGATTGGGAAAAGATGTTTGCCGTCAACGTCAAGGGGGTGATGATCGCCTGCAAGCACGTGGCGGGGGTCATGAAGGAGAGGAAGCAGGGGAGTATCATCAACCTTTCCTCGGTGCGCGGTATTCGTGGGTATGGCGGCGGCAATTCCGCCTACTGCGGCACCAAAGGAGCGGTGGAAATGATCACCAAGACCCTGGCCATCGAGCTTGCTCCCTACAACGTCAGGGTTAACGCCCTCGGACCGGCCTTGATCATCACCCAGGGAACCATTCACATTCAGCAAAATCCGCAACTGGCAGAAAAATATAAGGCCCTCATTCCCATGGGACGGTTGGGTCTGCCCGAGGATCTGGTTGGTCCGGCGGTCTATCTTGCGTCCGACGCCGCTGCTTTCCATACCGGCCAAACCCTGTTCATAGACGGCGGCGCCACGGCGTCTTGATCCCCGTCGATTCAACATTCAACTTGGTACAAGAGAGGTTGCTATGACGATAGTTACAGACTCCTATTCAGGCTTGCAATTGGTCGAGCTCAGCCATAACTGGGGGCACGGGGTACCATCCTACCCTGGTCAGGCTGACGTCAAGATGTTCCGGGCGGTCAAGCATGCCCAACACGGCGTTCTCGCCTGGAAGATCAACACGGTGATGCACACCGGCACCCATATGAACGCGCCCTTGCATCTCATACAGCGTGGTGCCGACCTGGCCGCCATTCCCGAGGACCGCTTCTTCGGCAACGGCGTGGTGCTGAGCATTCCCAAGGGCAGCTATGAGGTAATCACCGCGGCCGATCTTCAGGCAGCCACGCCAGGGGTAAAAAAAGGCGACATCGTTGTTATCGTTACCGGATGGCATCACAAGTATTCCGAGTCTCTTGAGTATTACGGCGAGTCTCCGGGGCTCTCCAAGGATGCAGCGCAATGGTTGGTGGACATGGAATGCAAACTGGTGGCGGTTGATACCCAACAGGTCGATCATCCCCTTGCCACTTCCCTTGGTCCCCACCGTGGCGGACCGACCATGCGCCGTTTGGCCAGCGAGTATCAAGCAGCGACCGGTAAAGACCCCAAGGTCGAGCACGGCGAATGGAACGTCGCCCACAAACTTCTGCTTGGCGCCGGCATCCCGACCATCGAGCAGGTCGGCGGCGATGTCGACATCATTCTCGGCAAGCGGGCGACCTTTGCTGCCACCCCGTGGAAGTTCCAGTATGGCGACGCCTGTCCGGTGCGTTTCGTGGCGATGATGGATCCGAGCGGCAATTTCCGCATCGATTCCGGCAAATGATCAACCCCAGAGACAAAGGAAGAAAACTATGAGCCTTGAGATATACAGCCTGAGTCATCCGTTCCATCAGCACATGCCGGAGTGGCCGTCGACTCCGAGCGTCAACATCACCGTCAACAAGTTCCATGCCAAAGATGGTGTGTATGAGGTCAACTGGGAGGGTATCATGCACCGTTGCACCCATATGGATGCCCCCTTGCACGTTACCGAAAACACCCCAAGCATTGCCGACTATCCCCTGTGGCGATTATGCGGCAGCGGCGTCGCTGTCTCCATTCCCAAAGGCAAGTGGGGGGTCATCACCGCCGAAGACCTGGAGAACGCCACGCCAAAGATCGAGGAAGGCGATATCGTTATGATCAACACCGGTTTCCATCGCCTGTGGGCCGACACCGACGAGTATTTCGCCTACGGTTGCGGCATGTCGGCCGAGGGCGCCCAGTGGATGGTGGATAAAAAAGTGAAATTGGTCGGCTACGGTCACCAGGCCAACGACCATCCGATCGCCACCAAGCTGGTGGATCATGGCCTCGGACCGACCCAGCCCCATCTGATCAGTGAATACAAACAGTTTACCGGTCGGGACGCCAAAGCCGACTTCCCTGAATGGGAACCGGCCCACAAGATCCTCATGTGTAAAGGCGGTATCCCCGGCATAGAAAACGTCGGTGGTGATCTTGACAAGGTCACCGGTATTGATGAACAGC
>CAYSON010000275.1:0-5203 GCA_964432635.1 uncultured Desulfopila sp. | reverse complement strand
TTCTCAGTCAGGGAAAAGAGCACCCCCGGAGTCTGCTCCCCTTCACGGAGAGTGGTGTCGATAAGTTGCCAGCGCTGGTCCATTGCTTCTCCTTTTGCGGAGGAGATTGCAAGGGTGATGCCATCTTGGCGACTTGCCGCAAAGCGGGTAACTCTTTGTAAATTTATAGGATTGTCTGTTCAGCAGAACAACCCTTGGGGAATCAAAGCGCCAAAAGGGAAAGATACCGGCAAAAATGTGGGATCAGGTCTCAACTCTTGACTCAGTTCAAGGGTTGAGACCTGATCCCGTTTTCTCCATCCTCGGCTGCGGCCACTGGGTGTCGAAGCCCATCTCTTCGAGGATGGCGATACCCTTGTCCATATTGGCGCCGACATTGGCCACGCCGTGAGAATCATCGCCGGGGACCACGGCGATGTTCATATCCCGGGCCATGGCGAGTATCGGCTTGGTGATATAGGGCTCTTCGGCACCCTTGAGCAGCGAGCGCAGATTATAGTCCATGATCAACCCCAGTTCCTTGATCAGTTCCAAGTTGCGCCTGATCTTGATGACCATTTCCGGCTTGGCCAGGCGTGTCTTGTAGTCCGGATCAAAGATGCGGATGAGGTCAAAATGGCCGACCACCGCCGGTTTGAGAAAGCCGATCATCTCATACTGCAGATCGAAGTAACGGAGATAGAGGGCATCGGTGCCGCCGACTGCCGCCGCCGTTTGCTGGTATTGCTCTCGCGAATAATCAAAGCCCAGGTCGTCGACGAAATGGACCGAGCCAACCACGTAGTCGGGCTGGAAGGTCTTGAGCAGATAGGGCATGAACTCCTGGTAGCCGCTATAGGTCTCGCTCTCGATAGCCGCGAAGATTGTAATGTGAGAGTGGTATTTTCCCTGGAGACGTCGGCATTCGCTCATGTAGAGGCCGAAACGCTGCAATAAAAACTCCGGGGTCAGGCCGGCCGCCCGCTGGTCGGGATAGAGCAGCTCGTGGCTGATGCCCGGGGCGTGTTCGGTGATGCCCACCCAGGGGAAACCAAGTTCGATATAGCGGAGGATGATCTCTTCCAGGGTGTTGGTGGCATGGTTGCAGAACTGGCCGCTATGGCCGCCGTGGACGGAGACGGGGGGTGTTGGTTGCATGATTACCGATCGTGATGGGTGGGGTGGGGGCGGCGTCCGCGGAGCGGGACGCCACCATGGTTTTTAGTGGAGATGTTCCCCAGTGGTCGACATGGCCAGGTTGGCGTCGCGGACACCGCGCAGGGCGCTGAGGCGGTTGGCCAGATCATGCACTTCCTTGGCCTTGCCGCGGACGACGATGACTTCGAGGCAGTTGTCGTGATCCATGTGGACATGGGTGGTGGAGACGATCTGATGGTGAAAATCGTGCTGCACCAGGGTGACCTTTTCCTGCAGCTTGTGCTGATGGTGGTCGTAGACCAAGCTGATGACGCCCATGACCAGTTTGTCCTCCTGCCACTCGTTCTTGATATAGGCTTTACGGATGAGATCACGGATTGCCTCGGAGCGGTTGGTGTAGCTGCGGGCCATGATATGCTCGTCGAAAATATCCAACAGTTCCTCTTCCAGCGAAATGGAGAATCGTTTCAGCATCGGGTTCACCTCCTGGTGGTGATGGGCGGAACAGGTCGCGACAATGGGGACGGGCCTGTGGGCGGAATTTACCGTGGAGCGGTTTCGGCCCTGGCCTGCAACGCACTATATAAGGTCGTATCTTGAACTGCAAGGCACAAGTATTCAAAGAAAAATGGAAACAACAGGGCCCAAACCGGGTGCTTCGGCCGTCGCACCTCCCACCCCACCTCAGCCCTGGCGATGGATCCGATCGCGGTCGCCACTGCTCCGCAGCCGGTACCAACAGAAGGCGAGGGTGACCACGATGCCGAAGAGAGCATACCAGGGAAAATAGCTGATGGCCTGGCGAAAGGCCAGGTTTTCCACGGTGGCCGCATCAAGGCCGGCCTGATGGCCCTGGCGCAGCTCGGAGATCCCTACGGCGAAAAGCAAACCGATGGCGCCGTAGGCAAGGTTGAAGGCTAGACCCTTGAAGCTGAGCACGGTGGCGCGCTGGTGCGACTCGGTGACCAGATTGAGATAGTGGCTGGTGAAAAAGGAGACCAGCATCATGACCATGAACACCAGGGCCATGGGTAATAAGCCGAAATAGGGATAAAAGGGGACTAATCCGGCCAGGGCGAGCAATGATAGGCCGGAAACCCACCACATGTTGGCGAAGGGAGTGTTTTTGGCGACCATCCACTGGGCCAGCTTGGGGGCGGCCAGGCCGACCAGGGAGATGGCTGAGCCGATCAGCCCAAAACTCGCCTCGGGCAGGTCGATTAAGCGAAAGTATTGGCTGGTCAAGGTGACGATCATCCGCAGGACATGGTCATAAAGGGTGCCAAAGAGGATGATGGCCAGGGCGAAGGGCGAGCGCGCCAGCCACTTCCCGGCTTCACCGATCTTGCCCATGGCGGCGCGGGCGGTGGCGAGATGGTTACCCCGGGCCATTGTCTGCTTCTCGCCCATGGCCAGGGCGCACGCGGTGGCAAGAATGGCCAGGACAAGGGTGAGATAGATGGGAAAACGCATGGTTACCTGCTGGTCGACGGTCTGCTCTGAGCCGAACCAGGCAAGGACGCTATTGACCACCGCCGGATCGTAGATCAGGGCCCCGGCGGTCATGGTGACCACGGCGGCAATGGAGCGCAGGACCATCTGCAGGCTGAGCACTCTCGGCCAATCCTCGGCCTTGCCTTCGGCGAGCAGGGAATCGTAGGCGATGGCCTCGTCGGCGCCGCTGGCCATGGCCTCGGCCAGGCCGGAGAGGACGCGGTTGACCAGAAAAACGGCAAAGATCAGGGTGGCATTGCCCAGAGGAACAAAGGCCAGTAAACACATCTCGGCAGTCATGATCACCGCCGTGCCGACCAGGAGGTATTTGCGGCCGAGAATATCGGCGAGAGCTCCCGAGGGCACCTCGGCCAGCACGATCACCAGCGCCCAGACCGTATTGAGCAGAGCAAACTGCTCGATGGTCAGCCCGTAGTCGAGAAAGAGGATGGTAAACACCGGGTAGTAAAAGCGGGCGTTGAACAGCACCCGAAAGGCGATGAACAGCCTGACGTTACGAATGGCAAACGGTGAGGAGGTGCTCTTCATAATACTCCTGCTGCAAAATGCCGCGTCATCGCGGCCCGGAATCGGGGTGGGCGCCGTCGGCAAGGGCAAAGCGCAGTTCCAGTCTCCGCACGGCGAGGGAAAGAGAAAGGCAGAGTAGCAGATACATCAGCGAGATGGTCAACCAGATCTCTATCGAGGCCTGGGTCGAGGCCATCACCTGCAGCCCCTGAAATGTCAGTTCCTGGATGGAGATGATCGAGACGATCGACGACCACTTGATGGTATTGATGAATTCGTTGGCCAGCGGCGGCAGCATGATCCTGGTGGCCTGCGGCATCACTACCCGATGCAGCAGCTGGCGTTCCGTAAGACCGAGAGCCCGCCCCGCTTCCCACTGGCCCCTGTCCACCGCCTCGATCCCTGCCCGGACGATCTCGGCGATATAGGCGCCCTGAAAGAGGGACAAGGTGAGGACTCCGGAAAGAAATGGCGAGATCAGGTTTGGCTCGGCGAGGAGCAGGGAGAGGAGGTCGCGCAGGGTGCCGTCGGTGCTGCGAAACACTGCCTCGACACCGATGGCGCCGAGTAGCCGGTCGCTGACAAAATAATAAAAAATAAACACCAGCACCAAGGGAGGGGTATTGCGGATGGCCTCGACATAGGTGCGGGCCAAGAGTCGCAGCAGGAGGCTGGGAGAAAGCCGCAGCAGGCCGACGAGGAGGCCGAGCAGGGCGGCGATTATAGTGCCCCAGAGGCTCAGTTTGATGGTGGTGAAGAAACCCTGCAGCAGCACGTTGGCGGTATAGCGCCCGGTCTCGACGTCAAAGCGCACCAGGTAGGTGGCAATCACTCCCCAGTTCCACCGGTAATTGAGGGCGAAAAAGAGGCGATAGCCAAGATAGCTAAAGAAGCCCGCCGCCACCAGCAGGAGCAGAACATCAAGCAGGGTGAGGGTGGGCTTCCTGGCGCGGGTCATGAACAGATCAAGGCCGGCAAGATGCTATTCCACCTGGCTCGCCCACTCCTTGGTGCCGAACCAGTAGTCGCGGCGCTCCTTGAGCCAGCCCTCAAAACCCACCACGCTGATCCAGCTGTTGAAAAAAGCCAGGCTGTCCGGGTCGCCCTTGCGCAGGGCAAAGCCGATCGGCTCCTGGGTGAAGGTGCCTGTGATGGGGAGAAAGAGGGTGTCGCTGTACTCCACCGCCTCGTAGGTGGGGCGCGGGGCTAAGCCGACCACCGCGTGCACCTTGCCGTTACGCAGCTCCTGATAGGCCTGGGGCTCGGCCTCGAACATTCTCAGCTGCGCCTTGGGCAGAAATTTTTTGGCGGCGATGGCGGCGGTGGTGCCCAATTTCACCGCAACCTGCACGTCCGGACGATTGAAGCTCTCCAGCGAGTCAAAGCCGGCGGCCAGCTGCTTGTGGGCAACGATGCTCATTCCCGAGAAGTCATAGGGTTGGGTGAAATTGACCTGCAAAGCCCGCTGTGGGGTGATGCCCATGCCGCCAATGATGACATCGAATTTGCCGGTCAGCAGGGCGGGGATGATCCCCGACCAGGCGGTGGGAACGAACTCCACCTCAACTCCCATGTCCTTGGCCAGCCGGGTGGCGACATCGATCTCGAAGCCGATCAGCTTGCCGGTCTTGTCCTTCATCGCCCAGGGTTGGAAGATGTCCATGCCCACCTTGAGCACGCCCCGTTTCTTCACCGCCTCGATGGTGCTGGCGGCAACCAGGTCCTGCTGCAGCGAAGCGGCGTTGCCGCCGGCGGATAGGGCAAAAACGAGTAAAACGCAAAGGATGATCGACGACAGCAAGTGTTTGGTGTACATGGGACCTCCTTGAAGTTTTTTGGCTGTGGCAGTTCGATTGGAACTATCTCATGGCAATTTAAGTCGTTTTTCCAAGAAGCCAACCGCCAGCGATAAAATCAGCGCGAGGGCGAAGTACATCGCCGCCACGGTGAACCAGATCTCGAAGGTGAGATAGGTTTCGGCGACGATCATCTGGGCCTGCATGGTCAGGTCGTAGATGGCAATGGTACTGACCAGGGCCGAATC
>CAYSON010000274.1:0-5206 GCA_964432635.1 uncultured Desulfopila sp. | reverse complement strand
GGCGTTGAGGCTGTAGCCGGTAGTGTTCTTGATCTTGAACTTGTGGCGGATGCGCTCGCTGAGCGCCTCGTCGGCCAGCACACCGGCCCGCAGGGCGGAGAGGCGTTCAAGAAGATGCCCATGACTGCGGGTGAATTCGGCCCGGCTTTTGTCGTCGGCGGTATCGACGGCAGTGCCGTCGGCCAGCACCAGGCGCATGCTATCCAGGGTCTGGTAGCTGTTCTGTTCGACCCCGCAGCACATGCCGCTGGCGTTGTTGGCGAGGATACCACCGATCTTGGCGGTGTCTATAGAAGCCGGATCTGGACCGATCTTGCGGTCGAACTCGGCCAACAGGGCATTGGCACGACTGCCGATGATGCCCGGCTGCAAGCGGATGCGGCGCGCCTGGTCATAGACGTGATAATCGTTCCAGCCGCGACCAAGGCGCACCAGGATGGAATCGGTTATTGCCTGGCCGCAAAGACTGGTACCGGCGGCGCGAAAGGTCACCGCTAGTCGCAGCTTGTGGGCCTGGCGGAGAATCAACCGTATCTCGGCCTCGTTCTCGACATTGACCACCACTTTGGGCACCAGCCTATAGAAACTAGCGTCGCTGCCGTAGGCCACGGTACGCAAGGGATCGGTGACGATGTTGGCGGCGGGTATTTCTTTGCGGATCGATTCGATAAACTGTTGATAGACTTCCGGCAACATGATCTTCCTCCCGGCATAACGCCGCGTCTGGTTTAACTCTTAGGTGCGGAACTCCCTGGTGGTCTTGGCCGAGCTCTCCGCCAGTTTCTCGACGGTGGCTGAGGTGACCCCGATCTCCTGCACCGCCTCATTGACCGATACCGCGGCCACCGTGACATGGTCGGCCATGGTGGCCATCTCTTCGGCATAGTGGGCGGCCTGGGATACCTTGCTGTTGCAATAGCCGATCTTTTCATCGGCGGAACTCAGCGAGTGGGCGATCTCCTGCACCGTCGCCGACTGCTCCTCCACCGCCCCGGCGATGGTGGCAACGATGGTGCTGTTGTCGGCAACCATTTCCGCTGCCGCCTTGATGCCCGAGATGGTCGATTGGGTCACCTTCTGGACGTGCTCGATCCGCGTTTGAATCTCAGTGGCGGCACTTGCCGTTTTCTTGGCCAGCTCCTTGATCTCGTTGGCAACCACGGCAAAGCCCTTGCCCGCCTCGCCGGCGCGGGCCGCCTCGATGGTGGCATTGAGGGCCAAAAGGTTGACCTGATCGGAGATGGCGGTGATCACCTCGGTGACTTTGCTGATCTCCTCTCCGGCCTGACCGAGAATGGCCACTTCTTTTTCCAGCTGTTCCATCTTGGCACTGGCCTTCTCGGTATTGGTATGCGCCCGACCGGAGGTGGAGGCGATCTCGTTGACGGTGGCGGTCAGTTCACCGACAGCGGCGGAAACGTTGCCGATGGTCGCCGCCGACTCCTCCATCACCCCGGAAATCTCGCGCATGTCGCGACTCATATAGCCAGCGGAGCGAAAGACCGTCTGTGAGATGGTCTTGGTGCTGGCGGCCTTCTCCTCGATGGTCTGCAGGGAGGAATGAATGACCTTGGCTGAACCGGCCAAGGCATCGGCGTCTCCTTGCAGCTTCTTCACCACCTTGTGCAGCTTTTCGAGAAAGGTATTGAAATACCTGGACACCTTACCGGTTTCGTCTTCGCCAGAGACGGTCAGCCGCCAGGTAAGATCGGCGTCACCGGAGCTGATGTTCTGAAGCCCCTCGGCCACTCCCTGCAGCGGCCGGGCGATCAGGGTCGAGATCACCCAGGCCCCCAGCGCCGCCATAAGGATGACCGCCCCGACAATCGACAGCAGCAGCACGGTGGCGCTGGCGATCTGCTCATCCGCCTTGCGAGCCAGTTGCTCCACCAGTTTTTCCCCGCCCTTGTCGCCTGCGAGAACGGTGAGTTCAGTTTTTCCGGCCAGCGCCGTCGACAGCTCCCGCTGCGTTGTCTCCTTGAAATCCCTGAGCAGGTAAAGTGACAATATGGTCATGAGGACGCCGAAGGCAATGGTCGAGGGAATAACGAAGCCGGCGATCTTGAACCGAATGCTGAGGTTTTTTAGAAACGAGAGCATCAATTAGTTCTCCTCGCTAATATTTAGTAACCGAGACACCATTCCTCCACCTAACGACGGGCAACCGGCCTTCATCAGAGATCACCTTTACCGATTGTCAAAACCGTTGGAAGGGACTACTATCTACCTTCGCCGCAACCCTGGAAAAGGCAACACTCCGACAACTCACCACACTTTTTGGGATACGCCATGGTCACTTCGATAATCCTCATGAACGTCGAACGGATGAAGATCAATGAAGTCGCCGAGGAGCTCAAGACCCTCTCGGGTATCTCCGAGGTCTATTCGGTCAGCGGCAATTACGATCTAGTGGCGATCGTCCGCGTTCCCGACAACGAGGCGCTGGCCGACTTGGTGACGAGAAAGATGCGCGGCTTTTCCGCCATCGTCAAAACCGAAACCATGCTCGCCTTCAAGACTTACTCCCGCCACGACCTGGAGTCGATGTTCGCCGTCGGCATGTAGCCACGCTCCCCGCTCTCGGCGAGGGCAGTTACTTGTCGCCACAGTCGGAACAGGTGGAGACGATGAACCGAGGATCAGCACCGTTGTCGAGAACATCGTTGTACCCGTGCCACTCGCCATCATAGGGACTGAAGATCTTGCGGCACTGACGGCAGACCTCGACACCGTTTTCCAGCATCTCCACCTGATTAAGGGCCTCCTTCAATTCCGCCACCGACTCGGCCAAAGAAAGCTGGGTGCGCACCAGTCGCTCCGCCACCCGCACCCGCGCCCGCAGTTCGTTGTCGTTGAAGGGTTTGGTCATGTAATCGTCAGCCCCGGCGTCGAATCCCTTGACGATATCGGTACTGCTGTCACGAGAGGTGAGCAGGATGATGTACGGGGCAATAGCCGTCGACTGCTCTTTGACCTGACGGCACACTTCCACCCCATCGAGTCCGGGCATCTCCCAATCGAGAATAGCAATCTGCGGGCCATCCGGCTTCTCTAAAGCCGCCTGGGCAGCCTTACCATCGGTGACACTCTCCACCCGATAGCCCCAGTTTTCGAGGCACACCTGCACCATCATGCGGGTGGTGAATTCATCTTCTGCAATCAATATTTTCAAGAACTTCCCCCCATTATTCGTCATCCGAAAATGTTGCCCGCCCAGGGTCACTCCCGGCGGCGGTGGCAGCAGCCTCACCAGAAAGACCGCACCAAACAACTAACTGCGGTAAATCACAGATGTTTTCTCTACCACTTCTTGACTTTTTACCATCGCAATGTCATTACATCAACAAGTAATGCAGTCAACCACAAAATTGCCGAAATGATCGGCTTCCAACCACCGCGAGAAAGGGGACAAGCCTATGGCAGTGAGATCGAAAGCGGAGGCGCAGCGCCGCGCCGACGATATCGCCTGTTTTCGCAGAGAACTGGAGCGGTTGCACGAGGAGGGCATTGTAGCCCTCGGCGCTAGCGACCATGCCGCCGTGGTCGCCCACCACCAGCGACTCCTCGGCACCCTGGCCGGAGAGTTTGATATCGATACCGATCACCGCGAAAAACAGCTCAGCCTGGGGATGCGCATCACTTCCTTTCTCGGCGCCCTGGCCCTGGCCGCCAGCGTCTTTTTCCTCTTCCAACAGTTCTGGGGCAATTTTTCGACCTTGGTGCAGACAATCATCCTCATCGTCGCCCCGCTGCTTGCCCTGGTCGCCACCTTCTTTGCCGCTTGCCGGGAAGCAACCGGCTACTTCGCCAAGCTCCTCGGCATGGTCGCCCTGGCCTGCTTCGTCCTCAATCTGTTCATGCTCGGGCAGATCCACAACATCGCCCCCTCGCCCAACGCCTTCCTGATCTGGGCTCTCTTTGCCTTCCTGCTCGCCTATGGCAGTGATGCGCGCATTCTCCTTGGCTTAGGCATCATCTCTCTAGCCGCCTTTCTCTCCGCCAAGACCGGCACCTGGAACGGCTGCTACTGGCTCGACTTCGGCGAGCGTCCGGAAAACTTCTTCCCGGCGGCCCTGCTGCTGTTCTGCCTGCCGCTGCTCCCGCACCACCGCTTCTCCGGTTTTGCCGCCATCTATCGCGTCTTTGCCCTGTTGTTGTTTTTCCTCCCGGTGCTGGTCCTCGCCAACTGGGGGCAAATCTCCTACCTTCCCTTGATTGGGCCAAGCATCGAGGCCCTGTATCAATTGGTCGGCTTTATCGGCAGCGGCCTCGTCATCTGGCTGGGGGTGAAAACCGCCAAAGCGGAGTTGGTGACCACGGGAAATGTTTTTTTCACCATTTTCCTCTACACCAAGTTATTCGATTGGTGGTGGGAGGCGATGCCGAAATATTTGTTCTTTCTGATCATCGGCCTGACCGCCGTGGCCATGCTGATGCTGTTCAAACGGCTGCGTGCCGCCACTCCCCAGCAGAGCAAGGAGGTGATGCCATGAACTTCAACCTCTCTTCCCGTACCCTCTTCTTGTCGGCCGCCCTGCTGGCCATGGTCGCCAACGTTGTAGTGCTGGCCGGAGTCGCCGCCAACCGCCGCGGCGAGCCGGATGCGCGCCTGGTGCTCACACAACGGGAACTGCGGCTGCCCTACGCATATGATCGCGACAACAGCGGCCTGGCCCTGGAACTGATATGGCGAACCCTCGGCACCGATCAAGACGGTGACCAGAGCGGCAATTGGCAGCCACCCGCCTGGCTGACCAGTGCCAAAATGGCGGAGCTGGGCTTCGATCCGCCAGTGCTGATAGCCGTCCCGGCTGGCGACCGCAGCTGGCGACGCCCCACATCGCGGGAAGTGTTCGTGGTCTTGGAGCTTGACGGGGAGCCCTTCAAGGAGGCGGTGCGGCGGGCCGAGGCGGCAGCGCAGAGGCAGCGGGCGGCAATCCTCGCCACGCATGAGGGAAAACGCGCCCAGGAGCTGCTTGAGGCGGCCACCAAGCAGGAGGAGTACCAACGCGCCACGCAAAGCCGACTCTTCGCCGTCGATGCTGGCAGCGACGGTAAAACCCTGCGCACCCGCTACCCGGACCGTTCGCGTTTCATGGTGGCCAAGGGCACCATTACCCCGCAGCGACGCCAGGAAAACGGGCGGGAGGAACTTACCGGCACCATCTCTCGCCTCTCGGTGCACCTCCTCTACGTACCGCAACAG
>CAYSON010000273.1:0-5219 GCA_964432635.1 uncultured Desulfopila sp. | reverse complement strand
GAGGGCAGTTCCCTGGGTATGGACGAGGCCTCGGTGTGTGGTCCCACCGTTGGCCTGCGCTTGACAAACGGTGACCTGCAGCCCTTTTCCTTTACCCCGGTTGATTGCGGTCTGGCTTGTCACCCTGCGCAGGGACTCGCTCCCGACAAGAGTCGCAGCGAGGCGGCGAGCAACTTCTATAAACTGCTCTGCGGCCAAGGCCCCGCGGTGCGCCGCGATGCGGTGCTCCTCAACAGTGCGCTGATCTTTTTCGTTGCTGGGCAAAGTCCCACCCTCACTGCTGGTGTCCAGCGGGCGAGGGATGTGCTCGAGAGCGGTGCGCCTCGCCAGACCTTGCAGCGTTGGGTGGAGTTGCAGAATCGGGACGGTGCGGCGGGACGAGCGCGCTTGCAGGCGCTCGCCAGGGAGGTGCTATGACCAGGCTGGTGGTGGTAAAGGTGGGGGAGGAGTATTTGCGTTTTTGCGGCGAAAGTTTCGAGTGCTGTACGCTTGGCAAGGCCAGCGTCTTTGCGGAAACCGAGGCGAAAGAGGTGCAGCGGCGTTTGGCTGGGTTCGGGGAACGGGCTGCCGGAGCACGAATGATGCTGTTGACCATAACTGAACAACCCTATGGAGGATGACATGCGCCTCACCTTGTTGGAGTGCGGAAAAATGGAGTATCAAGCCGACGTCCCGAGCAAGGAGCCCGGGGCGGGCGAGGTGGTTCTGGAGGTGGTCTGCTGCGCCGTTTGTCGCACCGATGCCAAGATGTGGCGTTCCGGTCATCGTGATCTGGTCTTGCCGCGTGTTCTCGGTCATGAGCTGGTCGGCACCAATCCGGCCGACGGCAAACTCTATGCGGTGTGGCCGGGGGTGGTCTGCGGCGTCTGCGCCTATTGCCGTGCCGGCCGCGACAACCTCTGCGAGCACATAGGCATTATCGGTTTTCACCGCGATGGTGGCTTTGCCCGCACCGTCATCGTGCCCCGCGCCAGTTTGATCCAGGTGCCGGATGATCTGCACCCATCATTGGCGACCTTTGCTGAGCCGGTCGGTTGTCTTAAAAACGGCCTGGGGCGATTATCGGTGCAGGGTGGAGAACGGGCCATCGTTTATGGCGGCGGCACCTTGGGAATGCTCGCCGCCCTGTGGCTGCGTGAACAGGGATGCGCGGTGACGGTGATCGAAAAGAATGCCGAGAAGCTGGAACGCTTGGCCGCATGGTGCAGCCGCAATGGTATCGCCGCTGCCAAAGATACGGCCGAGGCCGATTTCGACCTGGCAATTACCTGCTGTGCTGATCCGGTCGCCTACAGCCTGGCCATTGCCAAACTGCGCAAGGGCGGCCGCATGTGTTATTTCAGTGGCTTGAACAAGAACGAAAGGGTAGAGAGCAATCTTCTTAATCTAATCCACTATAAGGAGCTCGAGGTCTATGGCTCCTACGGTCTGCTCCGGGGCGACATGGCACCAGCGTTGGCCTTTTGCCGGCGCCAGGCGGAAAACCTTGAGGGCTTGGTTGAGCAACGCCTCCATCTTGCTCAGCTCGAGGCAGCCTTGCCACGGATTCTCAGCGGGCAGGCGTTGCGCTATGTGCTCGATTTTTCAAAACCATGCCAAATTCCTCGGCCACCCCTGCCGGCAGAGGCGAAAGCGATCAAGGCTCAGCAAACCCTTACTCCGCTGCTCTCGCGCTTGATCGATACCATCTTTCCGACCTCCCCGGAGGTGCGACTGCGCGCACAGACCAAGGTCGATCACAAGACCAAACCCCTCGGCGCCCTGGGGCGTATCGAGCAGCTGGCGGTTCGCCTCAGCGCCATGCAGGACAACCTTTATCCCCGTGTAACCGACAAGAGGATGTTCGTCTTTGCCGGGGATCACGGCGTGGTGGAGGAGGGGGTGTCGGCTTTTCCCGCCAAGGTGACGGTACAGATGGTGGAAAACTTCCTCAGAGGTGGCGCCGCCATCAATGTTTTTTGCCGTCAGTACGACATCGAGCTGTGGGTGGTCGATAGCGGTGTCGCCGGCGATTTCGCCGACCATCCGCAACTCCTGCGGCGCAAGGTGGGGCCGGGAACAGCCAACTTCGCCCTTGGCCCGGCGATGAGCCGCCAGCAGGCCCTGCAAGCCATGGAAGAGGGGGCCCAAGCCTTTATTGAGCAACAGCAGCGTCGGCCCTGTTCTCTGGTCGGCATGGGGGAGATGGGGATCGGCAACAGCAGCAGCGCCACTGCCGTGATCTGCGCCGCCTGCGGTCTTGATGCGGCAAGTGTCGCCGGGCGCGGCACCGGTGTCGACGATAGCGGCCTGGCGCGCAAGATAAAGGTGATAAACCGGGCCCTGGCATTGCATCGCCTCGACAAGACTGACGCGGTGGAGATCCTTGCCAAGGTCGGCGGTTACGAGCTTGGCGGCATCTGCGGCGCAGTGCTGGCTGCCGCCGCCCATCGCTGCTGCGTCGTGCTCGACGGGATCATCTCCACCGCCGCAGGACTACTCGCCTACCTGATTTGTCCGACGGTTGTCGATTATCTGGTGGCCGGGCACCGTTCGGTGGAGCGGGGTCAGGCCGAGGCCCTGCGCCTCATGGGGCTGGAGCCGGTGCTCGACCTTCATCTCCGTCTGGGAGAGGGGACCGGGGCGGCGATTACCATGAACCTTGTCGACCTGGCGTGCACCATGATGCGGGAGATGGCCTCTTTCGAGGAGGCCGGGGTTGATAGCGGCTCGATCTCAAGCACATGAGCCGGCAGGCCGTGCCGACGGAGGATTGCATTGCAAGGGTGGCTGTGCTAGGTTGTGTGCAAAAGTGGTGCCGCCAAAACTTGCGGCGGGACCAATAATTTTCGTCATTTTTGCCATCATTTTCTTATGCGCTGCTCCGCCGCTTTAGCCGTCATGGCCTCTTTGCTTTGCCTGTTGATCTCTTCCTGCGCCGAGAACCTGCCCCAGGATATCCCCAAAGACTATACCGCCCCCAACGAGCACATCTTCACCGTTCCCTTCGATAAGGCCTGGAAGGGGACGGTGCAGGCGGTTTCTGAGGAGAGCATGGTCAAGACCCTCGACCGTGACAGCGGCCTCATCGTCACCGAGTACGTCACCATCAACAAGCGGGTGCTCAATATGTTCGAAACCGCCTTGTTCGGTCGCACCTACAAGAACAGCTACTCGATCACCCTCAACGAAATCTCCCCTGGCAAGACCACCATCCGTGTGCAATCGAACTTGATGATGGAGCAGTTCGCCATCTATAACCGCGAGCGTCAGGTTGAATGGTTTGAGGCCTATATGCGCCAAGATGTGTTTCGCCGTATCTGTCAGGCTCTCTATAAAGACGCAGGCAAGTGTGGTGCACTCTTTCCCGATTACAACAGCGCGTCCTGTCCGCCTGCTGGGGAAGGTGTCAACAAGGTGGCCGAGACCACGTCACCGCCACCATTAGCGGTCAAACCGCTTGGTGTGGTCGATCCATCGGTGAGGGCGGTGCAAAAGGCCTTGCAAGAGAGGGGATATCAACCGGGTCTGATGGACGGTATCCTCGGCAAGCGAACCCGAGCCGCTCTGGTTCGCTTCCAGGAGGACAACGGCCTTGAGGGCGGTGGCTACCTCACCGAGGCGACCTTGCTTGCCCTTGGTCTGTGATCGGTGCAAAGATATGGTTGCCTACCGGTGACGCAGCCGTCCGAGATACAGGGCGATGGTCTTCATGCCCTTCTTGAACTGGTCGAGGCTGAATCGTTCGTTGGGGGCGTGGACGGCGTCGTCGGGGAGGCCAAAACCAAGGAGCACAATGGGAACCTGCAGCAGGTCATGGAGTTGCGCTGCGAGGGGGATTGAGCCGCCTTCGCGCATCAGCACCGGCCTGGTCCCGAAGACTGCCGCCACCGCTTCTCCGGCGGCGCTGATGGCGGGTTGATCGGCGCTGATGGCCATACCTTTGCCGCCGTGGAGATTGCGCATCGTAAGGCGATAGCCGCGCGGCAGAGCGGCCTTTGCCGCCTCTTCAAGCCAGGTAAAGACCTCCTCGGGATCAAGGCCGGCGGGAAGGCGCATACTGATCTTGGCCGTGGCCTCGGCCGGGATCACCGTCTTGCTGCCGGCGCCGGTAAAACCGCCGCAGATGCCGTGCACCTCCAAGGTGGGTCGGATGCCGACCCGCTCCAGTGGTGGATAATCGTTTTCCCCGACCATCTCATCGACACCCATCTCCTCCAGGAGATTTTTCGTTATGTCGAGCGGATCTTCCCGCCAAAACCGTTTCTCCACCGGCTCTGGTTGGGGAATGCGGGCTGCCAGGGGGGCGATGTTGATCTGGCCGTCCTCGCCCTTGAGGCGTGAGAGCAGCAGACAGAGGGCGTGCAGGGGATTGGGGGCGATGCCGCCGTAGCCGCCGGAGTGCAGGTCGGACTTGGCCCCGCGAATGGTCAGCTCGGCGCAGAGAATGCCGCGCAGCCCGATGATCAACGATGGTTGCCGGGCGCTGACCATGTGGGTGTCGCAGATGAGCACGGTGTCGGCGGCAAGCAAATCAGGATGGTCGGCAACAAACTTGGCAACGGCTTCCCCACCCGCCTCTTCCTCACCTTCAAGAAGGAGGGTGATGTTGATCGGCGGTCGGCCAGCCACCTTGGCCCAGGCCTTGAGCGCTGCCAGCACCAAAACGATCTGGCCTTTGTCGTCGCTGGCGCCGCGGCCGTAGATATAGCCGTCGCGAATGGTGGCGTCAAAAGGTGGCGACAGCCATTGATCGAGCGGGTCGACCGGCTGCACGTCGTAATGGCCATAGATAAGCAGAGTGGGCTGGGACGGATTGACTGCCCATTTGGCGAGAACCAGGGGGTGGCCGGAAGTTTCGACCAATGCCGCCTCGGGAAAGCCGATATCCTTGAGGCGCCTGACTGCCCAGCGCGCCGCCTCGGCCACGTCGCCCTCATGCTCCGGCAGGGTGCTGACGCTGGGAATATGCAACCACTGTCGCAAGTCGGCGACAAAGGTATCGAAGTGGGCATCAAGATAAGTGTTGAGGCTGTCGTCCAGGTGCATCGTTTCTCCGAGGGAAGAAATCTACGTGTGCTGCTTCGCAGAAAGGTCCGGGGCAGCCTAATCGACATAAGTGGCGGGGACAACTCCTTTTGTCGAACCTGGCATTCTTTTGGCCTTGCCGATGTTGCTAGCTACCACAAAGTGGGTGCGTCAACTCATCTTGATCACGCAGGAAAAGCTCCTTGGCTCTG
>CAYSON010000272.1:0-5225 GCA_964432635.1 uncultured Desulfopila sp. | reverse complement strand
AGAAAGGGCGGGGCAGCGGCATAAACCTGCTTGGTGTTGGCCTGCAGTCTCCTCGTTTTCCTCCTTGCCAGAGCTGCTTCAAGCTTGGTGTCACTCTCTTTGAAAAATTGCCTTTCTCTCCCGTTGAGCTTATGGATCCAAAAGGAATATCAAAAAGTCCTATAACAATTGTTTTTTAAGTGGGTTATCCGCTTCTTGATCGCTACCAGACCTGAAAGATTGAAGTTTTCCATGGCCTCCACATATTGCTCTTTTGAGCTGAGGGTGGTCATTATTTTCTCTCTTAAAAGTTGAGGAGTTACCTCATTCCACCGAATAAAATCAAGGAGCCTCTGCTCCTTGAGGCACATCGCCCGGATAAGTTGTTCCCGTCGAGGAACTTCCCGGGGAATGATCAGGCCAGGAGTACCGTAGGTCAATAACTCGCAGATGGTATTGTATCCACCCATCGAGATAACAAGGTCTGCAGCTTTCATCAATTCTTCGACCCGCGGGTGAAAAGGCAGCATCTTGATGCCATGGTTTTTTGCCCGGAACCGCGTCTGCTGTCGAAGTTCGTGCGGCATGAAAGGCCCTGTCAAGATCAGCGATTTAAATGGCAATGAAGTTGGATAATAGTCATGCATGTCAAGATAGCGATCGATCATTTCCGAACCATCGCCTCCGCCTCCGGTGGTTACCAGGACGAAAACATCCTCCTTGAGAAGACGGTACTTTTTCCTGACCTTTTTGCGGACCTCGGGGTTGAGTTTAACTCGAGGTATGTATCCAGTATAAAATAGATTTTTCCCGATTTCTGCCGGAATATTATATTGTTTTCCGGCATCATAAATACTCTTTTCTCCATACACCCATACCTCGTCGTATAGCGCATTTAATGTCGGATAGATTCCTCTTTCCGTCCAGTCATCGCATACAACCTGGGCATCATCAAGAATATCTCGCAAACCTAAAATGGTCGTGGTTTTTCGGCATTCCTTCCTCAGCCACTCCAAGGTTGGCAAAACTTCTCTCTTCAGTCCATGAGGCTCCTTATCGACAATAAAAATATCCGGTCGAAAAGACTGTGCAGTCGCAAGAATCAGGCTCGTTCGAATAGCCAATGCCTGCTCCTGTGCAATGCGAATGGAAAGAGACTCATAATCCCCGTTTTTCTGTTTTATCATGCCAGGGATTCGGACGAAATCGACTTGTTTAGGAAAAGCGAACCGACCGGCAATTGGCGAGCCTGTTATAATGAGAATATTGGTATCGATGTCGGACAGATGGGAGGCAATAGCCATGGAACGACGAATGTGACCCAAACCATATGTGTCATGGGAATACATTAAGATGTTGAATGGCGAATGTTCGCTCATCGGCGACCTCCTCCTTTATTGTTACTGGGCAGGCTTGAGCCGTTTTGTTAGCCCGTGGTTTTAAAACCACCGTCTTTCAGACGCATTCGCCTTCAGTCGGCGGTTTAGTCCGCCGAGTTGTGAACCCACCAGTTTGCTGTTGGTGGTCGTTTAGGCAGTTTTGTGTTTTTGCATTGACTGCCATAAGCGTTACTATATATAACCTGAGGCATGCGAGATGCCAGCTTTTTCACCAATCCAGGCGACAAATGGCAGCGCAAATACCAAGCGATGCGGGCTTGCTTTGTCGATGCTCTTCCCGACCAGATCATAGTCGAACGTTTTTGATCTAGTATCGGATATATCCGCGACCTTCGACATTTGTTTTGTCATCAGACTATCGACATTCCCGTGTACACCATCGAACCTATGCAGGTCGAAGAAAGATTCACAAAGCTTTCTCAGCGAACCCAACTGAAAATCGGCCGAAAATGAGAAGTGGCGGAGGTGCTGGTAAGTTGCCACGCCAGTTGCGACCAAACAAGGTGCGGAACAACGGGTCAAACCTGCAGGCGGCGGGGTGTTTTTCTTTACTCCGTTCAAGGTTCAACGCATTTTTATGCCGGTATCCAGGAGACCACGCTCTTCGACGAAAAACAGTTCGAGGCCTACCGTGAACTCGGTTTCCAGCTCACCCACCAGATGCTCGAAGACCTGCAACAAGGAAAAGTCGCAAAAGATGCCCGACAACTACAGTCCCTGCTCGGGCTAACCAGATCGTCGCCAACCGGACAAGGCTGGGGTCGTGTCGCGACCTCTCGCAAACAGGGCAATTAAGAAAGAGGAAGTTCTCGGAACTGCTTGCAGTATATGGCTATACGAAAACAACGGTTTATTTTGCGCCCCTTGATTTTCCAAAGGTGTACCCCCCACGGTTTATGGAAATCTAAAAACGCGAACTTTTCGTTGGCAAATCTGCCAGAACCACATACTGTCAACTTTTCTAGCTAAACTCCAGGCAGAGAAGACGAGAATGAAAAAAGTAGAATACCGAGAACAAGCCTTGAAGATCCTTCCCTGGGTCTGTGCAAATTGCGGTCGTGATTTTACGGGCAAGAAATTGCGAGAACTGACCGTTCATCACAAAGACCATAATTACAAAAACAACCCGCCTGACGGGAGCAATTGGGAACTCTTATGCATTTACTGCCACGATAACGAACACTCCCGCTCACTCGACGCCGAATGGCTGCCCACTCAAAATTCAGATGCAGAGAGGGGGGCAACGGCCACACACTCACCTTTTGCAAACCTCAAGAACCTGTTGCGCAAGCCGAGCAATAGTGAAGGGAAGGAGTAAAAAAGAGGAAAGCTAGGGGTCGCGTCTCAACTTTTGACACTTTCGCTCTTTAAAAGTGAAGTGGTCCTGTATCTTCGACCAAGCCCCCGCGTCTTTAATTGTGTTCGTTCGTCCCATAGGTGGTTTGTTTCCGCCCCCATCCCCCATGCGGAGGGATGGGGGCGGGCGCGTTTCAGGCAGCCTTCGCCTGATCGTGCTCACTATTTCTTCTTGCTCCACGGGTCCTTGCCGTTTTCTTGAAGCGCCCTATCTTCTGGCTATCAACAAGGAGAAACGATTCATGGACTGGATTACCGAACAGATTGCCATCGGCGATGCCGAGGACGCCGTCAGGCATGCCGCAGCGTTTGATATCCTTCTCTGCTTGACCCGAGATTGTTGCGAAAACCGTTGCGATGCCAACGGCTGCTGTATCTCCCTGCACGACGGTCCGGGCAACGTTCGCGCCCATGTGCTGACGGCGATCGAATTTCTCGCCGAAAGCGTCGTAAAAGGGTTGAAGATCCTCGTGCACTGCCGAGCCGGACGGAGCCGCTCGGTGGCGGTGTGGCCGCCTATTTCATGAAATACCGAGGCCTCTCGCAGAGTCAGGCCCTGGCGGTTATCGGAGAAAAACGCCAATACCTGCTCTCTCCGGGCATCGAGGAGATCTTCTCCTTTGTTGGCAGCGGAGAAACTCCCTCCCTGTGCGGATCGCTGATGGGGAGAATCGCCTCATTGGTGCAGGGTAAGATCAACCGCAACGGCCAGTAGCGGGCATCCATGAGCGGACTGTTGCCCATGGAGTCCTTGCCCCGGGCGGGGGCGTCGCCTGTAGTGAGAGGAAACCACGCTTTTTCGTGACCCTTTTCCCGGATCTTCTATGCCCATCAGCTTTTCCCTGATCTCCCCGCCGCGCATCCTCTTTGGCCCCGGCAAACTGAGCGAACTGCGCCACCTCTTGCCCCAGGTCGGCGGCCGGCCGCTGCTGATACTCGGCAAGTCCTTTGCCGGGGGCGCTTATTTTTCCGAGATAGAGGCGATGCTGACGGACCTGGCCCTGCCGTATTCGGTCGTAGAGGTGTCCGGCGAGCCCTCGCCGCAGCTGATCGATGGCATCGTCGCCGACCGGCGCCATGCCGCCTGCGACCTGGTGCTGGCCATCGGCGGCGGCAGTGTCCTTGATGCCGGCAAGGCCGTGGCCGCCATGATGCAGGAAGGTGGAGAGGTGGAACGCTTTCTCGAGGGCGTCGGGACCATGGCCCCGAGCGGCAGAAAGCTGCCCTTTGTCGCCGTGCCCACCACCGCCGGCACCGGCAGCGAGGCCACCGCCAATGCCGTGCTCAGCCGAGTCGGCCCCGGGGGCTACAAAAAGTCACTGCGCCACCCGCGCTACTGCCCCGATGTCGCCCTGGTTGATCCGCGCTTGACGCTGTCCTGCCCAGAGTCGCTGACCGTTGCCTGCGCCATGGACTGCCTCAGTCAGCTGGTCGAGGGCTACCTCTCGACGCAGGCCTCGCCCCTTTCCGACGCCCTGGCGCGGGAGGGGATCACTGCCGCGGTGGGTGGCCTCAAAGCTGTTATGCGGGGAACCCTCGACCTGGAAACTCGTTGCCAGCTCTCCTACGCCGCCCTGCTTTCAGGCATCGTCCTCGCCAATGCCGGCCTGGGCACGGTGCACGGCCTGGCCGGCGCCATCGGCGGCCTCTTTGCCATTCCCCATGGGCTGGTGTGCGGCCGCTTGCTCTCCCCCTGCAACCGCCTGACCCTGGCCAAGCTGCGCACCACCGCATCGCATCATCCGGCGCTGGCCAAATACACCGAGCTGGGACGCCTCAGCAGCGGCAAAGACGGCTGCGACGACAGCTGGTATCAGGACGCCTTTATCGCTTTTCTTGAGGAGCTGGCGAGTCATCCGCTTTTGCCCGGCTTTGCCGGGTACGGAATGACAGCCGCCGACCTCACGGCAATCCTCAGCGAAAGCGGCAACAAGAATAATCCGCTGCCCCTTGAGAATAAGGAACTGCGGGAGATCCTGCTTTCTCAGCTGACTTGACCCGGGGAGGCAACGGCGACGGGGTCTCGGTGAAAACTCACCGAGATTTTGTCTTGACAGGGGGGTACTTCTCTATATATTCGCAGTGATCTACCAGACAAACAGCGAAAATCGCCCCTACTTCACGGTTGAACCGTGTTTTCCCTCCTTGAAGCGAACGGCTTTGCCCTTCACACGGCAACAGATAACATCCACCCGCGCCCTCTCCTGCTGCCCCTATGAACGACCTGACTATTGTCATCCCCGCCTATAACGAGGAACAGGCCCTGGCCGTGTTTTTGCCAGAGCTGGTTTCCTACTGCCGTAACAATGGCTGCCGCCTGATCATCGTCAACGACGGTTCCAGGGACGGCACCAGGGGTTTGCTCGACCGCCATGCCGACCCGGCCTTCTTCACCCCGATCCACCACAAGGTCAACCGCGGCTATGGCGGCGCCATCAAGACCGGCATCAAGGTGCCCACCCCCAAGCTGGTGATCACCATCGACGCCGA
>CAYSON010000271.1:0-5250 GCA_964432635.1 uncultured Desulfopila sp. | reverse complement strand
CCCGTATGCGCCTTGACATAGGCGGTGATGATATGGCTGAGGCCGATGGCCCGCAACAGCGTGTCGCGGTCGTGGGTGATGAAGTCCTTGATCGCCCAGATGGGGAGGATGGCAGTCAGGCCGTGGTTGCCGCTGCCGGCCGAACTCATCGCCGGCAGCTTGGCTCCGCCCATGCGTGCGTCGGCGGCGGCGGAGGTGAGACGCCGAGCCGAGGTACTCATGTCATTGACCAGCAGCTTTTGCTTGATAAGGCGGTCGATGGCCTTGCCGATGCCCAGGCCGCTGCCGTGCTTGAGGCCGTATTCAGCCAAGGCCAGGTTGTGGTTGACCCCTACCTCGAGGAAGTTGAGGTCATCCTGGTCGAGCTGCGCGGTCAGTTCGAGAATCTGTTCGAGGTTGAGGTCGCGTAGCCAGGCCTCAAGCTCTGCCAAGCTGTGGCGGCCGCCTTTTTTCTGGCCGCGCTCGAGCAGCGGCGAGTTGGTTATCTCCTCGCCGTTGAGCTTAAGGCTGACAATATTGCTGTGCAGATCGACGATCAGGGATTCGGCGATCTGCGCACCGCAGGTCAATTTACTGCGCACGTACAAGCCAACTTCGTCGCGCAGGTTGACCGTAACCTTGCCGGCGGCAAGCAGCCCTGTGGCCTGGGCCACCGACTGCTCGTCGAGGCTCTCCAGGACCTCCAGACCCCTGCTCGGGTTGCCGCCGCAGGCTCCCAGGGCGGCAGCGGTATCGAGCCCTTGCAAACCGCCGCAGCCGGGGATGGTCACCGCCATGCCGTTCTTGTAGATATTCGGGTCGATCCAGATCTCGATGGCGTCGAACTCCTTGTGTGGCAGCAGCGTGGCCGCCGCCGCCGTTCCCAGGGCGATGGCCACCGGTTCGGTGCAGCCGAGTGCCAGGGTAACTTCCATCTCGAGGATGTCTTTGACCGTGAATTTCATGGCGTGCCTCCGTGCGGCAAAGGGGTGGTCATCGGGCCAGGATGCACTCGATTTCGATGTTCGAACCCAGGGGCAGGGCGGCCACCTGCACGGTGGAGCGCGCCGGCGGGGCTTCGGCAAAGAAGGCCCCGTAGGCCTCATTCATCGCCTTGAACTCGCCGAGATCGGTGAGGAAGACGGTGGTTTTCAGCGCCCGGTCGAGGGAGGTCCCCGCCGCCGTGGCAATGGCCGTGAGGTTTTCGAGAATCCTCCGGGTTTTGGTGCCGGTATCACCTTCGATCATGGTGCCGGTGGCCGGGTCGATGGGCAGTTGTCCGGAAATAAAGAGCAGGGTGTCAGTGGCGACGCCCTGGGAATAGGGGCCGATGGCGGCCGGGGCCTTGGTGGTGGAGACGACGGTGCGGGTCATGGCTGGTCCTCGTGGTTGAGTGAGTTGTTTTTGCGTGCTTTTTTGAGATGATTATAGACGGTGAAGCGAGTAACTCCGAGGAGTTTGGCCACCTGCTCCACCGCCCCTTTGAAACGGAAGAGACCGTCACCTTCGAGCAGCATGACAAGCTCGGCCTTTTCCTGCCGTGTCATGGTCTGCGGATGCTTGCCGATGGTGCGCACCGCCTGGTGAAAGAGGGCCTCCACCGTTTCTCCGCTGGAATGGGCAAAGGTCTCGGCAGGTGGTGCAGCAAGCGATTCCGTTAGGTCAATCAAGGGCTGCAGGGCTTGTCCGGCGATGGCAAACTCGGTGGTGTCGAAGTTGATGCACAGGGCGGCCACCGCCAGGCCAGTGCCGTCGCGCAGCAGGGTGGTGGTTGACTTAAGGGTGCGCCCATCGGCGGTGACAGTGCGATAGCTGTGGATATCGCTGCTCTGGTTCTGGTTGTTGATCATTTTCATCAACACATCGGTGGCTGGTGCCCCCGGTTGGCGATGGGTGACGTCGCCGCGAATATAAACGAGAGAGTGCTGCAGCGAGGTCAGGTCGTGGACGCAGGTCTCGCAGTGTCGGCCGAACATGAGGACAATGGTATCGGCGAGGCGGTGCAGATTGTTGAGGAGACGGTCTTTCTCGGTCATCGTTGGCGAGCGTGAAGGTGTAGAGTTTTGTGAATATGCACTATTATGACATGGGCCGCGGGAAGAGTCAATAAGAATGTTGAAGTATCAAAAAATGTTGAAAGCGCATGTGAGATCGTCGCGGCCCACACCCTGACCAAGAAGATTATCAGGAAATGCTTGAATTATAGACACCGATGACGATAATGGAGAGAAGAGAAGGTGGCAGCAACCAGACAATCCTTGCATGGAGGGGCACAATGGCAGAGCAACGAAGCAACGCATTGAGTTACCATATCACCGCGGTGAAAAAGGGCGAACGGGTCTTCGAGAATGCCTTTCAGGGGGTCAGCCGCATGATTCTCGAAGGAGAAATCGACAAGGTCGTGGTCAACGGCAAAAGCACCTTCGATTTTCGCGTCTTCCGCAAGGGGCCGAAGCATATCGTCGGCATGTACGATGAGATCAATTCCTTTGTTTCTTTTATCAAAGATGCCTCGGAAGGCGGTTCTTCGGCGGAGATGGCCTTTGTTCTGGTGGGTGAACCGGGCAACGGCAAGACCTTTCTGGTGGAGTATCTGTGCAAGCTCTATCGCCGTTTTTTGTCCATTCCTACCAATCGCAAGTACACCTTTCGTTTCGTCGGTCTGGGCAAACTCGGCTCCTACGGCAATGTGACCACCATCGAGTCGCAGACCTACGAGGATCCCCTGATTCTGGCGATGAACCTTGAAGAGAGTCGCGACGAGTCGATGCAGCATCTGGCCCGGCGCTATCGCGTCGACAAAAAGATGATCGAGAAATGGTCTGAAAACTACCGTCCTTTAGGCGCCTGCAGCGCCTATATCTGGAACAACATCCGCGAGTACACCGCTGGCAAGCTCGACGACATGCTGGAGTTCATCGAAATCGTGCCGGTGCCCCTGGTGGAGAGCCTCGGCACGGTGACCGGAAAGTATCCGGCCAAGGATAAGATCACCTCCTCGGCGGTGGATCTGCTCGGTGAGGAGTCGATTCAGCGTCTGCTCCATATCACCGACACCAACAATCCGTTTCGTTTTGATCTGCGGCGCGGGGCCTTGTCCCGGGTAGCCGGCGGCGGCATCCACTTCAGCGACGAGATTTACAAAAACAAGAAGGATTTGGTTCAGGTCTATCTGGGCATCATCCAGAATCGCTGCATAGAGATTGACGGCTACAAGTGGCCCATCGATACCCTGATCGTTGCCACCAGCAATAACTCGGAGTTCAACCGTTTCCTCGCCGAAAAGGAAGAGGCGCCGATCGTCGACCGCTGCCGCATCTGCTACGTCTCCCACAACACCAACCATGTGCTGCAGAAGGAGTTGACCGCCTACGCCATCGGCAACGAGGCCAAGACCACTTTGACCGGCGATGTTATGCACCAGGATCCCAACCTCAACTACGCCGCCTCGGTGGGGGTGGTGCTCACCCGTTTGCCGCGCTCTGAGAAACTCACCCCGATCGAGACCATGAAGCTTGCGGCTGGTGAGGTGGCCGGCGAAAAGAGCCTCAAGACCCTTTCCGAGGTCATCGACACCCTCAGCCAGGAGCACGATATCACCAAACGTTTCGGCCAGAAGGGTTTGGGGCAGCGCAACCTCGGGCGCACCATCCAGCTGATGCTGGAGAGTTCCGAGACCAACGAGGGCAAGTGTATGTTCGCCTACGACGCCTTTCACGCCTTCGAGCGGGTCGTTCTCGACTATGTCTCCGAGGCCAAGGACCGCGCCAAGTTCCTCGAGGACCTGAAGATCGCCAAGGGCCTCTACCGCGAGCGCATCATGACCGAGATGTTCAACGCCTACATGGATGAACCGCTGGCCATCCGCAAGGATGTACTCAACTACGTCAACATGATCATCGGCATCGATGCTGAAAACCTTGGCGCCGACAAGATGTGGAAGTACAAGAATCCCCAGACCGGCGAACTGCAGGCCTTAAAGATCGACGAGCGCTATATCAACTCGGTGGAGGACTGCCTCGGTCTCAAGACCCGCGAGCAGAAAGACTCCTTCCGCACCTCGATCCGCAAGATCTACGGACAGAAGATCTCGGTGCGCCCGGATTACGACTTCATGGATAACCTCGAGTTGGTCAAGGCGGTCACCGACGTCCGCCTCAAGTCGGACATTGCCGGCTCGGGCAGCCTCATCGGCGCCCTGGCGAATCGCACCAACGAGGAAAACCAGAAGCTCTATGACCGGATGATCGAAACCATGCTCGGCAAGCTCGGCTACTGCACCACCTGCGCCCAGAAGACCATCGAATATTTCTGCACCCAGGTGGACGAGAATTGAGGCGAGGGGGCGGTAGCGATACCGCCGCGGTTATCCAGGTAACTCAGCAAGGGTGATCGATCGATGAACGACACGCTCCGTGCCTTGTATCAGACCCTGAAGGCCCAGGGACTTTCACCGGAGGAGGAGAGCAAGATTCGCTACGAGCTCGACCTCCTTGACGTTGACGACCAGCATCGTTGTGTCGCGCAGCCACGGCGACGCAGCCTCTACAGCCACAGCGATCTCGAGATGCTGCATAACCCGCCGCCGCCGCAGCTGGTCGCTTTGACCACGGTGCAGTCGCTCGACTATCTGCTCGAGCGCGACAAGCAGCGCGAGCAGGACGGCTTTCCGCGCAAAATTCGCGTGGGCAAGATGGTCAAGCCCAGCCAGGACGGCGATGACAAGGTGGTCATCGTCCCGACCACGGTGGAGGAAAAGCTCCTCCACGACCAGGTGCGGGTGAACGAGGAAGGCGATGGTGGCGGTGAAGGAGGTGGCGACGGCGGCGCCGGCGCGGGAGAGGAGGGCGAGGTTATCGGCGAGCAGCCGGTGCGACCGGAAAAGGGTGCCGGCCAGGGTGGCGCCGGTCAGGGCGATGGCTCCGGTCATGACATCGAATCCAATGCCTATGATCTCGGCCGCATCCTCACCGAGCAGTTCGAGCTGCCCAACCTCAAGGACAAGGGTAAGAAACGCTCGCTCACCAAGTATACCTACGATCTCACCGACAAGAATCGCGGTTTCGGGCAGATTCTCGACAAGAAGGCGACGCTCCGGCGCATCATCGAGACCAACATCGCCCTGCAGCGCATCAAGAGTGAGACCCAGGTGGATAGCCGCAAGCTGCTCATTTCCCCGAATGACCGGATCTATCGCATCCTTTCCAAGGAGAAGGGCTACGAATCGCAGGCGGTGGTCTTTTTCGTCCGCGACTATTCCGGCTCCATGGG
>CAYSON010000270.1:0-5265 GCA_964432635.1 uncultured Desulfopila sp. | reverse complement strand
GCCGCCTATCAGGGCCAGGACCTCGCCTGTTTCCCGCCCGGTGATCACCACCGCTCCCTCAAGCTGGCCATCTTTGTGCTTGGCCCCGAAAAGCAGCAATTTTTTATAGATATGGCGTTCAGCCGCAGTCTGCAAGCGGGGATCAAGGGTGGTAAGGATGCGCAGGCCGCCGCCCTTGAGATCCTCCTCTTTGTATTCGCCGGCGAGCTGCTGCCGCACCAGCTGCAGGAAGGCGGGAAAACGATTGAAACCATGTTTTTGCACCGGGACCTCGTTCACCGATCGCGTCAACGCGGTGCGATAGGCATCCTCATCGATGAGACCGCGATCGCGCATAATCGCCAGCACCAGGTCGCGGCGCTGACGGCACTCCTCCGGCTTGCGCCGGGGATCGTAGGCGGTTGGTCCCTTGACCAGACCCACCAGCAGAGCCACCTGATCGGGACGCAAATCGCCAAGGTCGCGGCGAAAATAGAACTGGCTGGCCAAGGCGAAGCCGTGCACGGCGCGATTGTCGTCCTGGCCGAGAAAGACCTCGTTGATGTAGGTGGTGAGGATCTCCTCCTTTTCGGCATAGCCTTCCAGCAACAGGGCCATAACCGCCTCCTGGGCTTTACGGGCTAGCGTCCGTTCGTTGCTGAGAAAGAGGTTTTTCACCAACTGCTGGGTGAGGGTCGAGCCTCCCTGTACGGTGCGTCCAGCGCGAAGATTGGCGAGCAGGGCACGCACCAGGGAGGTTGGTGCGATGCCAAAATGGGCGTAGAAGTTGCGGTCCTCCACCGCCAGCAGGGTGTCACGCAACAAAGACGGAATTTCCGCGGCGGCTAGCAGCAGACGGTCCTCGTGCACCAGGGGATGAAAGCTGCCGATACGTGCCGGATCAAGGCGAACCAGGGGCAGGGTTTTGCCCGCACCATCACTCAGGGCGGAGATGGTACCGCCAGCAAAGGTTACCGATATGGCTCGCCCCGGTTCGGCCACGGACGGGTAGTGAAAGTCGCGGCTGACCAGGCGGACCGTTGCTCCACTGGCGGCATAGCTGCCCGCCCCTTCAGCCTTGGCGGCACGTCGGTAGCCGGCCAGCTGAAGTTCCTCCTCAAGCGCCTGCGGAGTCAGTGTCAGGCCGGGATACAGCTCAAGTGGTCGAGCATAGACGATGGCCGGCAACGACCACCGCCTGCCGTCAAAACGCTCACGGATCTCCGTGCCAAGGTGGTGGGCGATTATCCAGCAAGCTGCGCCGAAAACCGCCACCCCCACCACAACAATCGCTCCGAGACCGATGCGGCCCCGCTGTTGTTTCAGCCGACGCTTCAACATCCTTTTTCCGTCTCGGCTCGGCGGCTATTCCTTGTTGTCGCCATCGAGGATATCGCGACTCCACGACAGCGCCGCCATGGCCTGCGGAAAGCCGATGGTGGAGATGAGCAGGAGCAGGGCGTGCTGGACCTCTTCGGCACTGGCCCCGGCCTTGACGGCACGGCGCACATGGGAGTGCACCGCCCCTTCCGAACCGCTGGCAGCGGCCGCCGCCAGTTGCACCAATTGACTGGTTTTTTCATCAAGCGGACCGGCATTTCGCACCGCCTTGCCCAGGGCTTCCACCCCTTCGAAGATCTTCGGATAGGTTTTTACCAGCAGCTGGTAGGTCTTGCTCGGTTTGCTCTTTTTCTTTGACATGATATTCCTCCGTTAAACGTTTACTCTTTCGAAACCCCGACCAAACCGGTGAAGCTCCGACCGTTTGTACTCAGTTTTTTCTCCCTTTCCCGGCGCTGCCCTCTTATTCCGTCATTTCCCACAGCAGCGCCACCCGCAGGTTGAAGATATCGCTGCGGCGCGGGGCGAGACTGATTGTCTCCACCTCGCAGCCATCGGCAGCGAAGGCCCGCGCCAGTTCCGCCGCCTTTTCTTCAAGTTCCGAGGACAGGGTGGCCAAGGCGGCGCGGAGGTTTTCGACCTCTTCCTCGACTCGCTTGACGTCGCTTTTTTCCTTGACCACCCGCCCGACGCTGCGCACCCCGGTGGCGGCCTTCCCCAGAGTGGATGCGCTCAAAGCCTTGCGCCCGAGAAAGGCCCCGACCACCGCCGCGCCGATGGAGATCAGCGAGTCGGCGGTCTTGGCCTGGACGTCGACCGCCTCTTTGTCGAGTCGGGCCATGGCCCGCTCCAGTTTTTGCTCAAGGCCCTGCTGCTGCGTCAGGTATTTCTGACGCAGCTTTTCCATGGCCTCGTCTTTCTGACGACGCAAGTGATCGGCGAAGCGCACCCGGAAATCGCCCTGCGCCTCGCCCGGCCGTGACTCGAAGGCCAACCCCTTGATGCGCAAGAGTTCGAGGCGTCGTTGCCGATAGAGAAAGTCGCCGAAGGCCTTGGCCGGCTCCCTGACATCCTTGAGGGCGGCAACCACTGGTGGCAGCGGCAAGTAGCGACAGCCCACCGACGCCTGGGACCGACAATCGCCGAGGCCCTCCTCCATACCCTCGGCTTCGCTCCAATCGAGCCGGGTCAGCCCCTCGTCGAGATAGAGGCGCAGGCAGACCTCTTCGGTCTGGTCGATGTTGCGTGGTCCCTGATAATAACGCACCGAGCCAAGCGCCACCAGCCAGGGTTGGAGCAGCGGCGTCTCGCTGACCACGTTCTGCAACCGATAGAGCTGTTCGATGGCCGGGGAAAGCGGCGGCGGCGTCCCGCTCGCCTCGGCGAGGGTGAACGCCTGCGCAACCGGCGCAGCTGCTGTAATTGCGGTGACAGCTGCCTCTGACCTCACCCCGGTTTTGGCGATTTTTTTGATGTCGTCGAGCGAAATCGGCCCCTTGAGAAAGGACATGGCCCAGCGGGTCTCAAATAGCTGCGGCCGCTCGAGATGGGCGGAGTGGAGCAGAAACTGCCGCCCCTTGAGCCCGGCAAGGAGCTTACGTACCTCCTGCTCGCTGGTACCACCGCCACCGGCACCGGCGATGCCGCTGACCACTCGATCCTGATCGCCCTTAGTCTGGAGACGGCCGACGAACCAGGTGCCGATGTTGGACAAACCCTTGTAGTCAAGATCCACCGGGTTTTGGGTGGCAAGCACCACCCCCAGCCCGTAGGCGCGGGCCTGCTTGAGCAGAAGGAGCATCGGCTTTTTCGACGGCGGCTCGGCGGTGGGCGGAAAGTATCCGAAGATCTCGTCCATATAAAGCAGGGCCTTGAGCGAGCTGCTCCCCTCCTGGCGGCGCAGCCAGCCGATGGTGCGGTTGAGCAGCATGGTAACGAAAAACATGCGCTCGCCCTCGCCCAAATGAGCGAGGGAAAAGATGGTGGTGCGCGGCTTGCCGTCGTCCCCATAGAGCAGCCTGTGGATATCAAGAGGCGGCCCCTGGGTCCAGGCGGCAAAGGTCGGCCCAGCCAGGAGGGTGTTGAAATTCATTGCCAGGGTCATGCGCTGCGCCTGGGGGTAGAAGGTCTCCAGAGGAAAAACGCCGATCTTGGCAAAGGGCGGACTGACGATGGCTCCGATCAGCCCCTCCAGGGTCAAGTCCTGGCCAAGGCGCCAGTGATAAAGGAAGATCGAACTGAGCAGCAGGTGCTCGCGGCTCTGCAGGGGGTCGCCGGCGATGTTGATAAGCGCAAGCAGGCTGGTGACGGTGGTGGTGACCATGCCATTAACGGTATCGATATCGGCCACCGCCTCGGCAGCCGGGGCGGCAAAACTCCCCAGCACCGACACCGGGGCGACGGAGGCACCAGGGGTGTAAATGTCCACTTCCATGCGACCGCGCAGGGCGGCAATGCGCTCAGGCCCCTGGTCCCAGGAGGCCAGCCCCTTTCCCCAGGTGGCGGCGGTTTCGGCGGCCAGTTGCTCGACACTGACCCCTTTTTTCTCAGCCTCGGAAGGATCGAGCCAGGGGAGAAAATCGCTTGCGGCCAGGTCGGGAAAGGTGAGCAGGAGGTTCGCCATGCCGCCCTTGGGATGGATGACCAGCGATGGCACCTTGTCCATGATCGCTTCCTCGATCAGGCCTATGCCGAGACCGGTCTTGCCGCTGCCGGTCATGCCGATGATCATCCCGTGGGTGGTGAGATCCTTGTTCTTAAAGAGTAATGGCGCGGGCGAGGTCTTCCCGGAGGCGAGATCAAGCTCGCGCCCCAGATAAAGCAGGCCCAGCTGTTCGTAGGGGTAGCTCGCAGTCATCATCTTTTCTCCCGGTTGAGGTTTGCTGATCGCCCCGCAGTAATTCAGCATTGCTTACGAATAAGACAACTGGGAATGAATTCAAGAGAAAAGCACCTCTTGGCTGCAACTGAAAGACAAGCACGCCAAGACAACGGCAACTGAAGAACCAGCAAAAGAGCCGTGGTCGAGGCGCAGCGGCCAATGTCTGTTCTTTACCCGGCCACCCGTTTGTTGTAAACCAAGGGCAAGGCATAGGGGGCAAAAACCTTAACTCTGAAAAAAGATCATGATCACCTGCTATCTGCGCTATACCATCGATCCTTACAAAGTCGCCGACTTCGAGCATTACGCCAGGATGTGGATTCCCCTGGTCAATCGCTTCGGCGGCAAGCATCATGGCTACTTTCTGCCGCACGAGGGGGCCAACAATATCGCCATCGCCCTCTTCTCCTTTCCCTCGCTGGCCGCCTACGAAGAGTACCGACTCAAGATCCGCGAGGATGATGAATGTCGTACCGCCTTCGCCTTTGCCGAAGAGACACGCTGTATCGTCAGCTTTGAGCGTAGTTTCATGAAACCGGTCTTCGAGTAAAAGCGATGACAAGATGAACAGTGCCGCCAATCGTCTTTCGTACTAATGCCTTACCGAGAAAGCGCCACTATATGTCAAATAGCAAGACCTGACCCCTTCTTTCTTCTTATGTTGGTTGTTGAAAAACGTATTTAATAATCAGTATTTACTCGGAGTTTTGGGCCGATACTTTTTGATACCCGGCGGTAACTCATATAGGCTTTGCGTTTCGTTTCCAAATCGACATACCCCGGCATATCAATCCCGATTTTAAGGAACAGGTTCGAGATACGTTCAGGAAACATCTCGGTAAGTACTTCCTCCTGCCAGGTGCCATTTTGAAAAACATACTTGGAGTACATTGCTTGACGTGGCCCAATACCTACACTTGTGAAAACAACCGGTTCCCCCGCTTCCAGGTCGAGGAGCAAGGGGAATTCCGGCCATGACCCTTTATAGAGTTTTATTCCCCTCCATTCGATGACCTTCTCAGGTTGATCGGGATGGGTAAAACGGAGGCGATACTCCTTGGGTT
>CAYSON010000269.1:0-5276 GCA_964432635.1 uncultured Desulfopila sp. | reverse complement strand
CCCCAGACCGACCTGGCGGTGGCCAACGCCATCTGCCATGAGATCATCGCCAATGACTGGGTGAATTGGAATTTTGTGAACGACCATGTGTCGTTTCACAAGGGCAAAACCAATATCGGCTACGGTACCGAAGATCATTTCTCCTTTGCCGATCAAGATGAACCGATCAGTTTTGCAGATTTTAAACGCTTCCTGGCCGACTACACCCCAGAAAAGGTCGAGAAGGTTTCCGGCGTCTCGGCCAGGGATATCAAATATCTTGCCGCCCTTTATGGTGACCCGGCCCTGAAGGTTGTTTCCTTTTGGTGCATGGGCATGAATCAGCATACCCGGGGCACCTGGATCAACAATCTGGTCTACAACATCCACCTGCTGGTCGGTAAAATTTCGATGCCCGGCAACGGGCCATTTTCCCTTACCGGCCAGCCGAGCGCCTGCGGTACGGTGCGCGAGGTCGGCACCCTCACCCATGCCCTGCCGCACGGCACGGTGACAAACGAACATGACCGACAGATGGCCGCCGAGATCTGGGGGGTGCCGGTGGAAAACATCGATCCCAAACCGACCTACCATACGGTCGAGATGTTTCGCGCCCTCGATCGCGGCGATATAAAGTTCATCTGGATCCAGGTGACCAATCCGATGGTCACCATGCCCAATCTCAAACGCTACCGCAATGGCGCCCTGAAGGACGACCGCTTTGTCGTCGTTTCCGACGTTTATCCGACACCTACCACTGATGTTGCCGATGTTATCCTACCGGCGGCAATGTGGGTGGAAAAAGAAGGATTGTTCGGCAACTCCGAGCGGCGGACCCAGCATTTCGGCCAGATCGTCACGCCGCCGGGAGAGGCGATGTCCGATACTTGGCAGATTATCGAGGTTGCCAGAAGGCTCGGCTTTGAGAAGCAATTCCCCTGGGGTCAGGATAATTATATCGAGAAGATATGGGAAGAGTATCGCCGTTTCCACGCCGGCCCGAAACATGAGATGGCCTCCTACCAAGTGCTCAAGGAGCGATCCGGGGTGCAGTGGCCGTTCGTGGGCGGCAAGGAGACCCGCTGGCGCTTCAATGCCCAGCATGATCCGGCCTGCAGCAACGGCAAGGATTTCCACTTTTACGGCAAGAAGGACAACCGCGCCTGGATCTGGGCCCGTCCCTATGAACCGGCCGCCGAATCGCCGGACAGCGATTACCCCTTCTGGCTGAATACCGGCCGGGTCATCGAGCACTGGCATACCGGCAGCATGACCCGGCGCGTACCGGTTCTACACAATGCCGTGCCGTCGTCCTATGTCGAACTCAATCCAGAAGACGCCGCCGCCCTTGGGGTGGTCAACGGCGAAAAGGTCAAGATTATCTCCCGCCGCGGCGAGATCACTATCCCGGCGCAGATCAACGGCCGCGGCGTACCGCCGCGCGGCATGGTCTTCGTGCCGTTCTTTGATGAGAGCTATCTCATCAACGAGGTCACCTTGGATGCCTTCTGTCCGATTTCCAAGCAGCCGGACTATAAAAAATGTGCCGTCAGACTGGAGAAAGCGTGATGAAAGGATATAAAGCTGAGTTGAGCAGCTTGTCTGCTCGTACGAAACTTATGCCCTTGTGGTATGAACAGAGAATGGGGTGGATACTGACCGCCGCCGCGCTCTGTTGCCTCGGCGCCAGCCATTTTGCCGGGGACAGGGTCTTTGCGGCCGAAGACGGAAACGGCGATTTCGATCATCAGAGCCGGAAGTTTTTTATTGCCAGCGGTGCGGTGCCCGAGCCCTATCTGACCGCCGATTCCGGCGATCGGAACCTGGCCGGGTATTACCAGTTGCGCCAGTATCCCGGCTCGCCGCCGCGCATTCCCCATCAGGCTGATCAGGCCTTCGGTGGCGATGAAAACGACTGTCTGTCCTGCCACGCCAAAGGCGGCTACAGTGGTGAGTTCGGCAAATTCGTGCCGGTGACACCGCACCCGGAAAATAGCCTCTGCTACCAATGCCATGCCCGGCCAGTGACGGAGACGACCTTTGTGCCAAGTACCTGGCAATCGATTGCGGCACCGCGCCTTGGCTTGTCGTTTTTGCCCGGGTCGCCGCCGTCGATACCACATGCCCTGCAGCTGCGGGAAAACTGTATCGCCTGCCATGCCGGGCCTGGGGCGGTGGCTGAAATTCGCGTTGCTCATGCTCCTCGGGGTTATTGCCGACAGTGTCATGTCCCGGCAGTACAGCAGGATGCTTTCAGTGAATTTCTGAGAAAATAACCTTGGGCAACAGGGGCGAATATGAAAATATCGATCAATGCTTTAGCCGGCTTGTGGCCGGGGTGCGTCCTCCTGCTCCTCACCTTTTTTCTGCTGGATCTCGGCCTTGGCATGGCCGGTGAAAAAAAATCCTTTCTCGATACGGTGAAGGACATTGGCGAACCGTTTAACAATCGTTCGGTGCGTCAGGTGCAAGAGGTAACGCATCCGACCGTCCTTGCCAGGGAAGAATACCAGGGTGGTCCCTTTCGAGTACTGGCCAGGAAGGCGGAGATTGAGCGATATCGTTGCAGTAGCTGCCATACAGAGAAAGAAGTTAAGGGCAAAAATGCCTTTTCCCTGACCCACGGCAATGTCGTCATCAACCATGGCCAGGAGGGCAGCGGTCTCGCCTGCATCGATTGTCATCACCCGAAGGACCGTGATTATCTGGAGGACAAAAAGGGCAATAAAATCGAATATGATCACGTCTATCAGCTCTGCGGTCAATGTCACTTCCGCCAGAAGCGCGACTGGTTGGGCGGAGCCCACGGCAAGCGGACGAGCTATTGGGCTGGGGAGCGGGTGGTTTACAACTGTACGACGTGCCACAATCCCCATTCGCCGCGATTTGCCAAGCGCTTTCCGGCAACCTATTCCGTACCGTTGAACTGACGGGGGTATCTATGAGTTCACACGACAACGACTACGAGCAAACTGATCGGACCGACGATCTCCCCTGCGAGGACAGCCGGCGGACCTTTCTCAAAAACCTCTCCATCGGCGCGGCGGCGGCCGGTACAGCCCTGGTTACCGGTTGGGTCCCGGGTGCCGAGGCCGCGACAACTGGCGAACTGCGGCTGCGCTGGCAGGAATTTTTCAAGAAAAATTATCGGTTGATGACCGAAGAGGAAAAAGCGCAGACCGCCGATCGCCTGGAGCGTCTGGCGGCCCAGCAGGATGACCTGGAGTTTCATGTCGGCACCGAGCCGCCGCTACCGAAGGTCCTCTACGGCTACGCCTTCAATATTACCCGTTGCGAAGGTTTCATGGAGTGCGTCACTGCCTGTATAAAAGAAAACAATCTCGATCGCAAGACCAATACCCAGTATATCCGAATCTTTGAAATGGAGCCTGGCCAGCTCGACCCGAGCACCGGCAACGGCAAATATTTTCATGAGGTGCCGGTCGACAACAAGTTTTACATGGGCACACAATGTTTTCATTGCGAAAACGCCCCCTGCACCAAGGCCTGTCCGACCCAGGCCACCTGGAAGGAACCGGACGGCATCGTCGTCGTCGATTATGACTGGTGCATCGGTTGCCGCTATTGTCAAGCAGCCTGTCCGTATTATGGAAGGCGTTTTAATTGGGGCAAGGCAGAAATCCCAAAGGAAGAAATCACAAGAAAGCAGCATTATCTCGGCAATCGCCTGCGACCGGTGGGCAAGATGGAGAAATGCACCTTCTGCATCCAGCGCACCCGAAAAGGTCGACTGCCGGCCTGTGTCGAGGCCTGTCCGACCGGCTCGCGGGTCTTCGGCAACCTGCTCGATCCGGACAGCGAGATTCGCTATGTCCTCAAACACAAGAAGGTCTTCCGCATGAAGGAAGAACTCGGCACAGAACCGAAATTCTGGTATTTCATCGATTGATTGCAGGGGCCTATCATGAGCACAGATCCGCAGAAAAATCTGAAAACATTCGTTATTGATGTATTTCGCTGGAATCTGAGGGGTGGTTTAGGTTTTCAGTTTTTTCGGCTGGTTCTCCTCGGCTGCATGGGCTTTGGTCTCTACGCCTATTCTTTCCAGGCGAGATTTGGACTATCGGTTACCGGCATGAACGATATTGTCAGCTGGGGTTTCTATATTTCTAATTTCACTTTTCTTGTCGGGGTTGCAGCGGCAGCGGTTATGCTCATTCTTCCGGCCTATGTCTTTCATGATCCGAATTTCCACCGGGTGGTGATTATCGGCGAGGGGGTGGCGGTGGGGGCCTTGGTGATGTGTCTTTCTTTTATCCTTGTCGATCTCGGCGGGCCGCTGCAGGCGTGGCACCTTATTCCCGGTATCGGCATCTTTAATTTCCCATCATCAATTCTCGCTTGGGATGTATTGGTACTTAACGGCTATCTGTTGCTGAATGCTCTGGTACCCGCCTATATCCTTTACTGTCATTATCTGGGGTGCAAGGCCAATGAAAAATTGTATCGCCCTTTCGTCTTTCTCTCCATTTTCTGGGCATTTTCCATCCATATGGTCACCGCCTTTCTGTATCAGGGGTTGCCAGCACGGCCGTTTTGGAACAATCCGCTTCTCGGCCCGCGCTTTCTTGCTTCGGCATTCGCCGCCGGTCCGGCACTGATTGCCCTCATTCTCGCAGTTATTCACAGTGTTACCAGTTACAAGATCGATCGGAGCGTTTTCAATAAGTTACGCTTGATTATCGTTATCTCGGCAATCATCAACCTACTCATGCTCTTTTCTGAAATATTCAAGGAATTTTATTTCCCCACCCATCATTCAAGTGCTGCAATCTATCTGTTTTTCGGCATGGGAGAGCACCGATCCCTGGTACCCTGGATCTGGACATCGGTATGTGTCAATCTCGCCGCAACCCTTGTCCTTGCCTTTAATCCCGGCAAGAACAATCCCAAGGTGCTGCTGCCCGCCTGTGTCTTCCTCTTTGTGGCGATCTGGATGGAAAAAGGTATCGGCTTAATTGTCCCGGGGCTTATTCCCTCGCCGCTCGGCGAGGTCGTCGATTATCTGCCCACCTGGGTCGAATTGTCGGTGACTCTCGGCATCCTGGCCTTGGGGATCACTGTGGTTTCCTGGCTGATCAGGGCAGCGTTGATCATTGAGGAAAAATATGAACATTGATATCTAAGTTCAAGAAGTTATTCATTAAAACATCAGGATATTTTCCTGACTTTATTGACATCCCGGAATGTTCTTTGGAAAAGAGAGCTTCTACCTGCCAACCTAAGTTTTACGCCTTGGCAACAAGTTAAGACTTCCTGAGAGGGAAGGTTCGACT
>CAYSON010000268.1:0-5316 GCA_964432635.1 uncultured Desulfopila sp. | reverse complement strand
CAGGGGGAAGTCGCCCGGTGCGACGAAATGTGCCGGGACGATGGCGCCGACATGCCCGGAGCTGTTGCTCATCCGCGTCAGGGCCAGGGTATTGGAATCGGTGGTGACCACCTCAACGTGCTCGCCCAGGCTGTCGATGAATTCTGCGCATTGGCCGCGGCTGACGAACTGGACAAAGAGCTTGTCGAGTTCCTTAAGATCGCTCACCGTCGCAATAAAAGAGAAGTTGATGGGGATGATGCGTTCGCCGACGATCTTGAGGTTGGAGGCAACGAGGAGGTCGAGGACCAGGGGGATAAACCCCTCGGAAAGATTTTCGATGGGGACGATGCCGTAATCGCAGCCCTCGCTCACCGCCTGGAAGATTTTTCTTATGGAGTTGTGGTAACTGAGAGCTACTTCGCCGGGTAGAGAGCGGCGAAAGTCCTTGGCGACCTGATCGGAAAAGGTGCCGGCCGGGCCGAGGGTGGCGATGGTGGTCATGGGATTCGTTGATCTTCTAGGTGGTTGACCACAAGGCGTTTGCCGAGACAGACGACACGGTCGGGGAGAAAGCCGATACGACGGTAAAAGTCGAGTGCCGGGCGGTTGTCGTCGCGAACCTGGAGGTTAATCTTGGGGCAGCCGAGGGTGAGCAGGCGCTTTTCCGCGGCGGCCACCATCTTGCTGCCATAGCCTTGACGGCGATGGGCGGGGTGGACCGCCAGATAGTTGAGCCAGCCGCGGTGGCCGTCGTAGCCGGCCATGACCGTCGCCACCAACCGGTCGCCCTCGACGCCGACGAGAAAGAGGTCCCCCTGGACGAGCAGCTTGCGAAGGATATCGCGATGCGGGTCGTTGTGGGGGCGATTAAGGCCGCATTCCTGCCACAGGGCGATCACCGGATCTTGGTCGCGGTGGTGGGAAAAGGGTTGTACTTCAAACATTTGCCGGAATTTCCTCGAACTTGTTGAGGGATAGATTCTTGCGCACCGTGCCTTCGCAGAAAATCCGTCCGTTCATGGCGATATAGATTCCCGGCGAGAGAGTCTGGACGGCGCCGAGGGCGCAGCCGATATTGAAGACTGCGTCGGAGGTCTTGAACAGGGCTGGCTCGAGGGCTCCAGTGAGGACGACGGTCTTGCCGGAGACGGCGCGCAGCGCCCTGGCGGTATTGATCATAGTGTCGGTGCCGTGGGTGATCAGGACTCGCGAGGTGGGGGCCAGAGTCACCGCTTGGACGATCAGGGCGCGATCGTCGTCGCTGAGGTCGAGGCTGTCCTTGCGCATTAGCGAGGCCACGGTATAGCCGATGGAAAGATTGAATTCCGCCAGCACCTTCTCGATATTCGGTGGTCCCACCTCGTACTCGCTCTTGGCGTCGAAATAGACCTTGTCGATGGTGCCGCCGACGGCAAGGATCGATATGCTTTCCATGGGCTCACCCCCTGAGATGTACTGTTGTGCGAAGCGTCTGCTTATAGCGCGCTTTACTGACTTTGCCAAGTTTTCACCTTGCTTTTCCCGGCTGATGGTAACATATAAAGGGCGACGAAGGAAGCAAAGGCGTTTCCGTAGCAGATCAACCCTCAACACAAGGAGCACAGAGACCTATGAAGGCAGTGGCATTTTGCGGCAGTGCGAGAAAAAGCGGCAATACCGCCTTTCTCCTCAATACCGTGCTCGAGCGACTCGACGGCCAGGGTATTGAAACGGAACTGGTGGAGTTGGCCGGCCACGACATCACCGGCTGCAAGGCCTGCTATGGTTGTTTCAAGAACAAGGACAACCGCTGCGTCATCGATAAAGACGGGGTCAACGACTACATCGCCAAAATGATGGCGGCAGATATCATCCTCCTCGGATCCCCCACCTATTTCGCCTCACTCAGTTCGGAGTTGAAGGCCTTGATCGACCGCTGCGGCATGGTCAGCCGCGCCAACGGCGACCTCTACAAGCGTAAGCTTGGGGCGGCGGTGGTGGCGGTGCGTCGCGCCGGAGCCATCCATGTCTTTGATTCCATCAACCACTTCTTTCTCATCGGACAGATGATCGTGGTCGGCTCCTCCTACTGGAATATTGGTCGAGGTCGGGAGAAGGGTGAGGTGGCCGGAGACGAGGAAGGCATCCTCACCATGCGCACCTTGGGCGATAATATCGCCTGGCTCGCCAAGAAAATGCACGGCTGAGCCGGTCAACCAGGGTGGGCAACGGGACCATGGCCGGCGACAAACAGGCAGGGATCACGGTACTGGTGGTCGATGACGATCGGGTGCACCGCTTCACCCTGTGCTCATTGATTCGCAAGTGGGGCTGGGGCACCGCCGAGGCCGACGACGGCATCACCGCGGTAGCGGCGGTGGGCAGGCAGAGCTACGGCGCTGTGCTCATGGACGTACGCATGGCCAAGATGGACGGCCATGAGGCCTTTCGCCGCATCCACGAAGTGCAGCCGACCCTGCCGGTCATCATCATGACCGCCTATTCCTCGGTGGAAGACGCGGTAGAGGCGATGCGCCAGGGGGCCCACGATTATCTCACCAAACCGCTCGATTTCGACCGGCTGCGCCTTGCTCTGCTCCGGGCGGTGGATCATCAGCAGGTCGCGGCGAGCAAGTGTCAGCCCCAGGACGGGCGACCTGCGCTCAGTACCGCCATAATCGGCTCTTCGCCGCCGATGCTGGAACTTTTGGAAATGATCGGCTATGTCGCCCCCACCGAGGCCACCGTGCTCATCACCGGCGAATCGGGCACCGGCAAGGAGCTGGTGGCCGAGGCCTTGCACCGCAACAGTGGTCGGCGCGACAGACCCTTTGTCAAGGTCAACTGTGCCGCCCTGGCCGAAGGCCTGCTCGAATCGGAGTTGTTCGGCCACGAAAAAGGGGCATTTACCGGGGCCGATAAACGGCGCGAGGGGAAGTTCGTCCAGGCCGACGGCGGCACCCTGTTTCTCGATGAGATCGGCGAGACCTCCCAGGCCATGCAGGTCAAACTGCTGCGGGTGTTGCAGGAGCATGAGTTGCAGCGGGTCGGCGGCGAAGCGACGATCACCGTCGACGTGCGCATCCTCGCCGCCACCAACCGCGACCTCGAGGAGGAGGTGCGACGGGGCGCCTTCCGCGAGGATCTCTATTACCGACTCAACGTGGTCATGCTCACCGTGCCGCCGTTGCGGGCCCGCGGCAACGATATTGCCCTCTTGGTCGACCACTTCGCCCGAAAATTCGCCGACAAGAATAGGCGCTCCCTCGAGCGCATTACCGAGGAGTGTCGGCAATTGCTGCTTGACTATCTCTGGCCCGGCAACGTCCGCGAATTGGAAAACGCCATCGAGCGCGGTATTATTCTCATGCGCGGCAGCGAATTGACCGAGAAAAGTCTGCCCCTGACGGTGCAGAACCACGGTGAGAGACGGCGGCAGCAAGCGATGAACACGGCGGAATCCGAGCCGGCCTCCCTGTTCGATGTGGAAAAACAGGCGATTCTCAAGACCCTCGAGGAGACCGGCGGCAATAAGAGCGAAGCGGCGCGCCGCCTCGGCATCACCCGCAAGACCCTGCTCAACAAACTCAATCGCTACGACGGCTAAGTTCGTTCAACATCGCCGTTCCATCTGCCTTGTCTTCACTGCTGTTTCCCCACCATCAACAGCTTGTGGGAGGGTGTGAAGGAATGCTCGATTTCTTTCTTCTGTGATTTCAAATAATTTTCGACGATTTGTTGCTCGCTGTAGATTGACCGGTCTTTGCCTTGACAAGGAAAAATCGGCTACTTATCGTTGGCACAGACTTGAAATTGATGGCACGGGCGATACCCGGTGCTGCCAAAAGGAATTGCAAAACGTCAAGGGAGAATGCGGTGAGCGAGGAGAATGTCAAGGATACGGTAGAACAAGAAGACGTGGCGATCGAGGCCGAGATTGGCTCCGCAGATGGCGAGGAGGATGCGGAGAAGGAGTTGCGGGAAGCACGCGAAGAGGTGGCTGCCCTGCGTGATCGCATGTTGCGGACGGCCGCTGAGAGCGAAAACTTCAAGAAACGGATAGAGCGGGAACGCCTGGCCGGATTAAAATACGCCGGCGAAACCATCTTTCGCGAAATGCTGCCGGTGGTCGATAACCTGGAACGGGCCATCGGGCAAGGGGTAGTGGAAGGGGCTGAGGCCGAAAAGAATCTGGCGGCGCTGCTTGCCGGGGTGCAGTTGACCTTAAAGAGTTTGCTCACCACTCTGGAAAAATTCGAGGTAAAGTCGGTGGAGAGCACTGGCAAGCCCTTCGATCCACAGCAGCAGGAGGCTCTGACCATGGAGGTTAGCGAAACGATGCCTGCCAACCATGTCATGCTCGAGTATGAAAAGGGGTATTTTTACAAGGATCGGCTGCTGAGGGCAGCGAAGGTAGTCGTCTCCTCCGGGCCTAAACCCCAGGAGCAGTAGAGACGTCGCTGCAGGTAAACAGCCATCCTTGACAAAACTGGAAAAATGACAACTTTACAGGAGGTTGCCGTGCTCTTGCCCGGTGCCGACAAAAAAACGAATCATGTTGGACGGATATATATCCGCTGAGAACGCAGAAGGAGAGAGAAGATGGGGAAAATAATTGGAATTGATCTTGGTACCACCAACTCGTGTGTGGCCATTATGGAAGGCGGTGACCCCAAGGTTATCGCCAATGTCGAGGGCAACAGGACGACTCCGTCGGTTGTTGCCTTTACCGACAACGACGAGCGTTTGGTTGGACAGATCGCCAAGCGGCAGGCGGTGACCAACCCGACCCGCACGCTGCACGCTATCAAGCGCCTGATCGGTCGCAAGTTTACTGATCAAGAAGTAAAGAAATCCATTGATATCAGTCCATTCAAGATTGTTGAAGGGACTGGCGGCAGTGTTTCCGTGGATGTTAACGGCAAGATCTATCGGCCACCGGAGATCTCCGCCATGGTGCTCGCCAAAATGAAGCAGACCGCCGAAGAGTATCTCGGCGAAGAAGTCACCGACGCCGTGGTCACCGTGCCCGCCTATTTCAACGATTCGCAACGGCAGGCCACCAAGGACGCCGGCAAAATTGCCGGACTGAACGTGTTGCGCATCATCAATGAGCCCACTGCCGCCTCCCTGGCCTATGGTCTCGACAAGAAGCGGGAAGAAAAGATCGCCGTCTACGATCTGGGTGGCGGCACCTTCGATGTCTCTATTCTCGAAATCGGCGATGGCGTCTTCGAGGTCAAGTCGACCAACGGCGACACCTTCCTCGGCGGCGAGGATTTCGATCTGCGCATTGTCAACTGGCTGGCCGATGAATTCAAGCGCGAGCAGGGCATTGACCTGCGTAAGGACAAG
>CAYSON010000267.1:2921-5381 GCA_964432635.1 uncultured Desulfopila sp. | reverse complement strand
TTGATGGTTCGACTTTTTCCTCGCAGCGAACCCGCTTTTCTGGAAAACCGGGAATCAAGGCAGGTTCGCTGGTGCTTCTGGGGAAAGACGGCAGCAAAAGCAAGATAATTATTAACGTAATCGGTAGGGTGCGGGTGGAACGAATCATTTAGGTTCGTTACACCTTGGTTATCTTCCAGATATTGAAACTAAGGCGGGCTGCCGCCCGCAACCCAAAGAGCCGTACTCCCCTCCGGGGATAGTACCTTGGAGACAGTTCCATCACCTCTTTGTTCTTCAAAGAATTTTCTTGTTTTTTCTCACAGGTTTTCGGCAGTAAGTTACTATAATAGACCTAATTGATCATCCCGGCACAATGTTCTCGCCTCAACATGAATAGACGGGGGAAAGAGCTTTTCACTTGACTTTTAGACGATATCCGATATATAAATTACGGCTGCAAATGAATTGTCGTTCAGTTAGCCGCGCATTGGTTTGGGCGGCATGAAGTTTTGTCATTATAAACCTTTAACGAAAGAGGAAAGCTATGTCGAAATTGGTTGCACCCCATGGTGGTAAAGGCTTGGTTTGTGCCTTGCTTGAAGGCGCTGCTCGTGAAGCCGAACTGAAGAAAGCCGCTGGTCTGAAGCAGATCGAAATCTCCGCCCGTGCCAAGGGCGACATGATCATGATGGGCATCGGTGGGTTCTCCCCGCTGTCCGGTTTCATGACCAAAGCCGATTGGAAAGGCGTGTGCGATAATTTCCAGATGGCCGACGGCACCTTCTGGCCGGTACCGATCACCCTTGATGTCGCCGCTGCTGACGCCGCCGCCATCGCCGTTGGCCAGGAGATCGCCCTGGTTCGCAAAGGCGAGGTGTTCGCCACCATGAAGGTCACCGAGAAATTTGAGATGACCGATGCCGACAAGCGCTGGGAATGTGAGAAGGTCTTCAAAGGCGAAGGCGCCGAGTCTGCCGATGACAAATTCTGGGATCTCGGTCCCAAGGATCATCCGGGCGTCATCATGGTTCTCGCTCAGAAAGAATTCAACCTGGCCGGCCCGGTTAAAGTTCTCTCCCAGGGAGAGTATCCGGTCGAGTATCCGGAAGTCTACAAAACCCCCGCGCAAACCCGTGCCATGTTCGAAGAACGCGGTTGGGTCAACGTTGCCGCTCTGCAGCTGCGTAACCCGATGCATCGCTCCCATGAGTATTTGGCCAAGATCGCCGTCGAGGTGTGTGACGGCGTGTTGATTCACTCCCTTATCGGCAACCTCAAGCCCGGTGACATCCCGGCTCCGGTTCGTGTCGAAGCCATCGACGTACTGATCGAGAACTACTTCGTCAAGCAGCATGTCATCTCCGCCGGTTACCCGTTGGATATGCGCTATGCCGGCCCGCGTGAAGGGTTGCTCCACGCTACCTTCCGTCAGAACTACGGCGTCAACAACATGCTGATTGGCCGTGATCATGCCGGAGTCGGCGACTTCTACGGTTTGTTCGAGGCCCAGACCATCTTTGATCGTCTGCCCAAGACCGGCGATACCGGCAAAGATCTGCAGTGCCGGCCGATGAAGATTGACTGGACCTTCTACTGCTATAAATGTGACGGTATGGCCTCTCTGCGGACCTGTAACCATAGCAAAGAAGACCGCGTCATCCTCTCCGGCACCAAGCTGCGCCATGCCCTGTCCGAAGGCGCTCCGGTTGTCGACCATTTCGGTCGCGAAGAGGTTCTCGTGGTGCTGCGCAAGTACTATGAGGGTCTGACCGAGAAAGTGGAAGTGAAGATGCAAGGTTTTGCCTCCGGCACCAACATGTAATCTTTGCTTTTCCTTTAGTTCAAAAGGAGATGCTGCCGTTTTTGGCGGCATCTCCTTTTTTTTTCCCATAAAGGAATAGATATATGGCGACGTTGACCATCGACCTGGGTGAGCGCAGTTACCCCATTATCATCGAGGCGGGGTGTTTGGCCGGAATCGGCGACTATCTGTCAAAAAATCCCCTTGGCAGGCGTTATGCGGTGGTCTCCGACAGCTATGTTGCCGGTCTTTACGGGGAAGTGCTGTTGCAGGTGCTGAAGAGTGCAGGGATAAAGGCAGAACTGTTTGTTTTTCCCCATGGGGAAGCGAGCAAAAATCTGCAGACCTTGGGCAATCTTGCCGGCCGGCTGGCCAGCGGGGGTTTTGACCGTCATGACGCACTGATCGCTCTGGGGGGTGGTGTCACAGGCGATCTCACCGGTTTTCTCGCCTCCACCTATAAGCGCGGTATTCCTTTTATTGGGGTGCCAACCTCCTTGCTGGCCCAGGTGGACAGCTCGGTGGGCGGCAAAACCGGCGTTGATATCCCTGAGGGGAAAAATCTCGTCGGCACCTTTTATCAACCAGCCGCCGTCTTCATCGATCTGTCGCTGCTCAACTCCTTACCGCAGCAGGAGCTGCTCGGCGGCTTGGCCGAGGTTATTAAGTACGGGGTG
>CAYSON010000267.1:0-2911 GCA_964432635.1 uncultured Desulfopila sp. | reverse complement strand
GATCCGCGACGCCGGCTTTTTTTCGATGCTCAGGGACAAGCGTAAAGAAATCCTCAGTCTTGACCAGGCCGTTATGGAGCAGGTGGTCACCACCTGCTGCCGCATCAAGGCCGAGGTGGTCAGTCTCGACGAGCGTGAAGGAGGGTTGCGCCGCATCCTCAACTATGGCCATACCATCGGCCATGCGGTGGAAGCGGCCTCCGACTATGTCACCAATCATGGGTTTGCCGTGGCCATCGGCATGGTGGCCGCTGCCAGGGTGGCACACTTGGCCGGGCTGCTTGATCATGACAGCGCGGCGAGCATCCGCAAGCTGCTTCTCGACTACGGCCTGCCGGTGGAAATACCCAAACATCTTGATTGTCGGCGGATGAAAACTTATCTTCTTGCCGATAAAAAAACAGTGGCCGGCAAGGTGCATTTTGTCCTGCCGACAGCAATCGGTGAAACGCGTATCGTTGCCGATGTGGACGACGCCATCGTCGATCGCGTACTTGCCTGGCCTGATAAGGACGCGGCAGGCGACATATGAACATGAGCACAGGGTGGAGAGTATGCCGATTTACGAGTTCTATTGCGGGGAGTGTAACGTCATCTTCAATTTCTATTCGTCGCGGATCAATACCGAGAAACGCCCGGACTGCCCACGCTGCGGCGCAAAGGAGTTGAGCAAGCGCATTTCCACCTTTGCCACCATCGGCAAGGCCAAGGAAGAAGGTGACGATCAGTTCGCCGGCATGGATGAAAGCAAGATGGAGCGGGCCTTTGAGTCGCTGATGCGCCAGGCCGAGCATGTCAATGAGAACGATCCCAAGCAGATGGCCTCGTTGATGCGTAAGTTCACCTCGCAGACCGGCATCAACTTCGGCGATTCGATGGAGGAGGCGATGTCGCGGATGGAGGCGGGGGAAGATCCGGAGCAGGTGGAAAAGGAGATGGGGGAGCTCTTTAGCGAGGAGAATATCAGCTTCGACATGCTCAAGAAGAAAACCCTGCGCGATGCGCGTCGACCGCAGCACGACGAGAAGCTCTACCAGCTATAAGGCTCTTAATTTGCGCAGATATCATGATGCCCGAGGCCTGGTGTATGCAAGCCTCGGGCGCATGGTCAATGGACGGTGGGGTCAGAGTCGTCCTGGGCGAGGAAGAGTTCCTCGAATTCATCTTTTTCCTGCTGTAAACCAGCCAAAACTTCCTGCATTGAGATGCCCATGGCCTGGGCGAGATCGGTGATATTGTAGAGCGGATGCCCGTCGTTGGTGAACTGGCTGGGGCGCAGTTGCGGAAAGGTGCTGTCGGTGGCCAGGCTTGAGGCCTGCAGCAGCATGCGGCGGATATACGGAGGGCCGTAAAGGATCAGCCATTTGACCGCTTCGGCCCACAGTTGGCCGTCCACTGTCGGATGGGTGATTACCTTCATGGCACTTTCCACATCCCAAAGATCTTTAAACTCCATGACCGTTTTTCTCCTGCTTCTCGGTTGGTTATGCTATGATGACTGGCCTATACTATAAAGGTTTTCATCTTCGGCGCAAGTCTTAGACAGGGGAGGAAGAAGAATGAATCGCTTCGACGGTGGGATTTTTCTCGAAAACATCGAATGGTTTGACGAAAGCGGGCAAGAGCTGGTGCACCGTTTCCCCGAGGAGGGCTCAGGAGAGATCAAGCTCGGGGCGCAGCTCACCGTGCGCGACAGCCAGGCGGCGGTGCTCTTTTATAAAGGAAAGGCTTGCGACAGTTTCGGTCCGGGGCGCCACACCCTCAAGACCGCCAACCTGCCCTTGCTTACCAAGATTCTCTCCATCCCCTGGCGTGGCGACAGCCCGTTGCGGGCCGAGGTCTATCTGGTCAACCTCAAATTCTTTCCCGATCTCAAATGGGGCACTGCCAACCCCGTGGCCTTTCGCGATAAAGAGCTTGGGCTGGTGCGCATTCGCGCCAACGGCATGTATACCGTGCGGGTGGTGCAACCGGTGCTGTTCATCAACACCTTGGTGGGCACCATGGGCAAGCTGAACACCGAGGACATTGCCGGGTATCTCAAGAAGGTCATCGTCTCCAGGTTCAACGACTACCTGGGGCGCACCCTTGACTCCATCTTCGACCTGCCGGGACGATTCGAGTAGTTGTCGGAACAACTGCGCTTGCGCCTGGTTGAGGATTTCTCCGCTTTTGGCCTGCTGCTCAGCCACCTTTATATCACCTCGATCACCCCGCCGGAAGAGGTACAGAGTGCCATCGATGACCGCAGTCGTATGGCGGCCATTGGTGACCTCGATCGTCTGCTGAAAATGAAAACCGCCATGGCCATGGAAAAGGCGGCCACCACCCAGGGTGAGGCCGGTTCTGGTCTTGGCCTGGGGTTGGGAATGCTGCTGCCCAACCTTTTTGCTGCCCAAACACATGCTCAGGCGGCTGAAAGATCATTGCCGACACCAAGCAAGTGTCCCGACTGTAAGCATGAGATTGGTGCCGATGCCCGTTTTTGTCCCTATTGCGGCCATCAGGTGGTTCGTTTGATGGCTTGCAACAACTGTGGCAAGAATCTCACCCCCAAGGCGCATTTTTGCTCGCAATGCGGTCGGCCGACGTCTGAGAAGATGGCTCCACTGGTTTGTCCGCAATGCCGCACGGAAAACCTGCCCGGAGCCCTCTACTGCAACGATTGCGGGACCAAACTGGCCTAGGCCATGGAACTGGTTGTCGCCCAGAGTTGCCCGTCCTGTGGCGCCGAAATCGTCTTGAGCGAAGAGACGCGGTTGCTGCGATGCCCCTTTTGCGACGTTTATAATTACCGGATAGAGCAATCCGCTCCGCGCTATCTGCTGCCGGCGCAACTACCGGCTAGGTGCTCGGCCGAGGATGTGGTCTTTATTCCTTATCTGCGTTTTAAAGGCACGGTTTACGAAGT
>CAYSON010000266.1:0-5384 GCA_964432635.1 uncultured Desulfopila sp. | reverse complement strand
GGCACCCGACCTCGTCTCCTTGCTCCGCTTTCGTCGGGGGCATATGGCCGAGGAGATGGTCGCCGCCGCTTTTACCGCCGCCGGTTTCAGTAACTTTCGGCGACAGGTGGAAGTCAAATTCCCGGGTGACACCCCCATCGTGGCCCACCTCGATTTCGTTTTCGTCTCGGAGCAGCGCAAGACCATGGCGGTGCTCGAGGTCAAATCTCCTGAACACATCCCCGATGGACCCTACGGATCGTGGGAGAGCCAACTCTATCTGCAGATGGGCCTGCTCGCAGCCAACTTTCCCGACTACACGGTCGAGAAGGGGGCGATCCTGGCCGTCAACTTCGGAGATCAGGGAATGCGGCTGTTCAACGGCTATAGCCGACAGCAGGTGCTCTTTGACGGCTTGATCGAGCGGGCCAGGAGCATCTGGCAGCAATACCGGGATCTCGCGGATGGCAAGGCGATTGTGCTCGAGATGGAACCCGGCCCCCTCTGCGGCTACTGCCCCTTTCTCGGGGACTGCCCGAAGTTTTTCGGCGAGGAGGTTCCGGAACTGGCCGAAAGTGTCGAGATCCTGCTGAGGCTGCAAAGCGAGAGCAAAAATCTCGAGTCCGAGATCGCCATCCGCAAGCAGAATCTTTTGGCCATCGTTGCCGAGCGCGGCCCGTGCAAGGCCCATGGCAGGATTCTGCAGAAGGTCAGCCGGAGCAGAAAAGGCCTCGACGCCGCAAGTTTGTCGGCCTTTTTGGGCGAACATGGCCATAGCCTCGACGAGTTTCAAAGCACCAGCGTCTATTCGTTTCTCGATATCAAAAAGGCCGCTTAACGACCCTTCTTCCCATGGTGGGAAGAGTGTTTTCGCAACCTTCAAAAAAGGAGAATTCCCATGTTGAACAAGACCATGCTCATCGGCAACCTCGGCGCGGACGTGGTGTCCCGCGTTACCACGAACCACGTGGACGTCGCCAATTTCACCGTGGCCACCAGCGAACGGAGAAAAGATGGCGAGGGCAATTTTCAGGATACGACGGAATGGCACCGGGTGGTGGCCTTCGATCGCCTTGCGGAAATCTGCAGTGAATATCTCGGTAAGGGCTCGAAAGTCTATATCGAGGGCCGACTGCAAACCCGCAAGTGGGTGGATGGTGAAGGCGTCACCAGATACACCACCGAGATCGTCGCCCGCGAAATGAAGATGCTCGGCGACAAGGGAGACAACGGCCCCAGCGCTCCAGTTGACCGCCACGAGCCACCATTGCCGGACGATGTCCCGTTCTAATCGGAAAATCCAGGCAGCATGAATACCCTGCCCATGGCGGATTCAGGCTGCCTGCGATCCCGGGCGATGGAGTGATTTCTACGCCAGCGAGGTCCTTTGTCCTGGCCGAGGTGCGGACGGCATAACCAATCAAAAAGAACCCCACGGGGCATTACGCCCCCGGGGGGTGTCTTGCCCCCACCACAGGAGGCAAGATGCTCTACATCCAAGATCAGGGCGGCAAATACCTGCCAGCCCCCAAGGAAACCATCCTCTCCGAGGCCCGGCGTCTCGGCAGCAAGCAACTGCGATGCGGCGCGGTCATAGACTCCCCGGAAAAAGCCAAGGAAGTGATCGGCCAGAAACTCTTTTCCCATTCCCACGAGATGTTCGCCTGTCTCTTTCTCGACGCCACCCATCGGGTGCTGGCTTTTGCCGAGATGTTTCGTGGGTCGATTAACTGTGCCACCGTTTATCCCCGCGAGGTGGTCAAGGAGGCCCTGCGGCTCAATGCCGCTGCAGTGATTTTTGCCCATAACCATCCCTCCGGGGACAGTAAGCCCAGCCACCAGGATATCGAACTCACTCGAAAGCTCAGCGACATCTTGAAGGTCGTCGATGTTCGGGTCCTCGATCACCTGGTGGTTGGCGAGACCGTGGTGTCCATGGCCGACGCGGGATTTCTGGCGTGAAAAACAAAAAATGAGGAGATCTGATCATGAACAGGACCACCGACCGGAAAAATATCTACAAGGAGATCACCGACAAGATCATCGACTCGCTGCAGGCGGGCGTCATCCCTTGGGTCAGACCATGGGACGCGGTGAAGTATGGGGAGCACCGTAACGGTGTCACCAACAGACCCTATCGTGGATTGAATGTCATGTTGCTTAATCTGGTGGCAATGATGAAAGGCTTTGCCGATCCCCGTTGGCTCACCTACCGCAATGCCGAAAGGCTTGGCGGTCATGTACGCAAGGGAGAAAGCGGGGTGTCGATTCTCTTTTGGAAGTTCGTCGCCGACAAGGAACGTGATGAAGAGGAGGATCGTCTCATTCCCATTGCTCGGATGTACACGGTGTTCAATGTCGAACAGTGCCAAGGCCTCGACCTGCCGGAACTGGAAGCCAAAGGTTGCGGCGAGGAGGGAGCCAATCAGGCGGCGGAGAAGATCCTGTCGCTGGCCAAGATCGTCCATGGCGGCGGTCGGGCCTACTACGCCAAGGACCGGGATGTCATCGTTCTGCCCCGGCGCGAGGCCTTTGAGAACCCCGACTTCTACTACGCCACCGGCTACCACGAAACCCTGCATTGGAGCGGCCATCCCGAGCGGCTCAACCGCTCTTTCGGCAAGAGATATGGTGACCAGGCCTATGCCTTTGAGGAGCTGGTGGCGGAGATCGGCTCGGCCTTTCTCGGCGCCGGCACCGCCATTCCTTTCGAGGAGATGCGTCATCCCGAGTACATCAACTCCTGGCTCGAGGTCTTGCAAAACGACCACAAGGCGATTTTTACCGCCGCCGCCCAGGCCCAAGCCGCCGCCGATTATCTCTTTGCGGCCGCTGGCCTAACGGTAACCGAGGAAGAAGAGCTGCCGCAGGCGGCATAGGAAATAACGGCTGTCCGACCGCTTTGGTCGGCGGCCGTTTTTCGTGGCATGGGCGATATAGTCGTGACCATATAGACTATATATACTGTATAGACGATATCTTATCTGGGGGTACAGCGGGTGGCGATCATACTCTTTGGGGGAGAAAAGGGTGGCACCGGCAAGACCACCCTGGCGGTCAATATTGCCGCGCTGCTGGCCCTGGCTGGCCGGAAGGTAGTGCTGCTCGATACCGACCGTCAGGGTTCCGCCTATTATTGGGGGAGAATCCGCGCCGAGGAGGGGAGAGTGCCGGAGGTGACATGTCTTCGTCATTATGGCAAGACATTGCCGGCCGAGATCGAAAAACTGTCCGCGAAGTATCAGGACCTGGTCGTTGATGCCGGTGGTCGGGATTCGCTGGAACTCCGCTACGCGCTTGGTTTGGCTGATCGGGCCTACCTGCCCATCCAACCATTTCAGTTCGATATCTGGACACTTGAGCAGATGGAAAACCTGCTCGGGATGGCGGGCAAGATCAACGGCCGCTTGGCTGGTTATCTCGTCCTCAATCGGGTGGCGACCCATCCCTTAGTGGCTGAAGATCGCGAGGCTCGGGAGTTTGTCGATCAGCAGGGCTTTGCCCAATTGCGTTTGCTGGCGGCTCAACTCCATGGTCGTATCGCCTATCGCAAAGCCACTCGCTCGGGTCTCTCCGTGGTTGAGGATGGTCGGGACACCAAGGCGATTGCGGAAATCAAGAGACTCTGCGAGGAGATCCATGGCGCCTAAAAAGACAATCCCGTTGCGCGGCGTGCCGGGAATATCGGAGCGGCTTGCAGATCTCGACGCCTTCGCCGCCGGGGCCTCGAGATCTCCGCAATCAGAGGAGATCGTCTACCCGTGGCAGGAGCCCTATGTGCGCGAGGACGTGGTCAAGCAACTGCTGCTGAAAATGCCCGAGCCCCTCTACCTCAAGCTCAAATATATCAGCAGCTATTCGCCTTATACCATGACCTCGTTTATCCTGGAGAAGCTGGCGCCGGAGGTGGAGCGGGAACTTGCCCGGATGGGATATGGCAACAAGCGCTTTGTGGAAAATGATTGAGGGGGAGGTCGAATGTGGTTGAAACGATGTTTCCGAGCAAAAATTATATATATTAGCCAGTTGTGTTGCTTTTCGATTAGGGTGTTTGGAGGAGCTGTTGGCCCCCCTATCACCGAATGTCCAGGGTGAAAAAAGTAGCTATGAATAACATCGAAGCGGTCTTGTAGATTGAGACTCTTGACTGGTAGCCCCACCTCACCACTACGGGTGATGACGGTTCGTCACCCTCTATTGAGCATCATTAGACCACCATGATCGGCCTGGTCTTCCTCAACCCAGTTCCAGTCGCCTGAGAGTCCATCGCTGTCTGACGATCCTGGCCAGTTCGTTCATGATCATGGCGGCAATCACCAGCACCCCGCCCTGCAGGGTATGAAGAGATGGCTGCTCACTGGCCCACAACCAAGCCCAGCTTACGCCGAAAACCACCTCGAGCAGAGAGAGCAGGGTAATCTCCGGGGCCGAGAGTTCACTGGTCAACCTGACCACCAGCAGACAGGGAACGGCTAGTTGAAAAATCCCTAGCATCGCCAGCAATCCCAGGTCATGGGCCGATGCCTTGAGCGGCAGTGCCAACGGCAGGGTGACCAGGGCGGAGAGCACGGCGCCGATCAGTACTGCCGGCAGCATATCCTGGACCTCACCGGCCGCGCCGCCGGCTGTCTTTCGATCGAGCCCCACCTTCTGCATAACGGTGAAGTTGACCGACATAACCAGCGGTACCACCAGCGCCACTAGGGAGCCAAGCAGGGAAACCCCGCTCTTGCCTTTCTCGAAAAACATCCAGGCAATGCCAACCCCGGCAATGACAATTGCCAGCCAGGTTGCAGGAGCGAGATGATGACGAAGGAAAAAACGGGCAAAGAGTGCGGTGATCAGTGGTCCTGCGGCCATCACCACCAGGACGTTGGCCACGGTGGTGATGGTCAAAGCCATCATAAAGGCTGTGAACATACACGCCCAGCAAATCCCCGACACCCACAAAGCGGGCGGGGCCTTGAAGATTTTCCGCCACAGCTGTGGCCCCCTCAGCACGGTCAGGGCCACGGCGAGGGTCAGGGCGTTGAAACCGCTTCGCCAGAAGTTGATTTCAAAACCGGCCGCCACTTCAAGATGACGGCTCACCACCCCGGCTGTGCTCCAGAGTAGCGTAACCAGCACCATCAGCAATACGGCGTATCCGTGAGGCATATACACCACACTCTATTAAAAATTCCGGGAGATAGAAAAACGTCAGCACACCACGGAGCTGACCCTTGAAGTGAGGTTCTGGCCACTAGCCGCCATAGGATCCATGGATGCTGTCGGCACCCGCCGATTTTCGGATAATGATGAATCAAGCAACCGACTCTTCTGGCGACGATCTGAACCATCGCCCCTTTGACGGTTTGCAGTTTCCGTTCCACCACCTCACGTTCAAGTTCCCGTGCGACCAGGAA
>CAYSON010000265.1:0-5394 GCA_964432635.1 uncultured Desulfopila sp. | reverse complement strand
ACCAAAGACCTGCATGAGAAAGATGCCGCCGATGAGGGAGACGGGAATGGCCACCACCGGCACCAGCACCGAGCGGAACGATCCGAGAAACAGATAGATGATGACCACGACGATGAGCAGGGTGTCGAGCAGGGTCTTGATGACCTCATTGATGGCGTTGGTGATGTAGTCGGTGGCATCGTAGCCGATGGTCGCCACCATGCCGCTCGGCATCTGCTTCTGGACAGCGTCCAGCTCGGCCCGCACCCGCTTGAGCACATCGATGGAGTTGGCATTGGGCAGCGGCCAGATGCCCATGAACACCGCGGTCTCGCCGGAAAAGCGCACCTCCGAGCCATAATCCTCGGCCCCCAGCACCACCTCGGCGATATCCTCAAGACGCACCACACCGCCACCTTGTTCGCGAAGTATCAGCTTTTTGAACTCACCCACCGAGCGCAAATCGGTATTGGCGGTGAGATTGATCTGGATGAGCGAGCCCTTGGTCTGGCCGACCGCCGCCAGGAAGTTGTTGCTGTCCAGGGCCTGCCGGACCATCGCCGGACTGATGCTGTAGGCGGCCATCCGCTCGGAATTGAGCCAGATGCGCATGGCAAAGGTGCGCCCACCGAGGATATCGGCACGCTGCACCCCCTCGAGCGCCGAGAGCCGTGGTTGAACCATCCTGACCAGGTAGTCGGTGATCTCGTTCTGACGCAGATCCTTGGCGGTAAAACTGAGATACGCCGAGGCGAACTGGCTGTCCGCCGACTCGACATTGAGCACCGGCACCTGGGCCTCGGGCGGCAGGTCGCCGCGAATCTGGTCAACCTTGGAGCTGATCTCCGCCAGGGCCTTGATCGGATCATAGTTGAGGTTGAGGCGAACATTAATGGTGGAAAGGCCCTGGGCGCTCTGCGACTCAATGTAATCAATACCATCGGCGGCGGCTATGGCCCGCTCCAGCGGTGTGGTGATGAACCCGCGCACCAGCTCGGCACCGGCCCCGACATAAACGGTGGTAACCGTCACCACCGCATTGTCACTGCGCGGATATTGGCGCACGTTGAGGGTCCGCATCGCCTGCAGTCCGGCAATGACGATGACCAGGCTAATGACTATCGCCAGTACCGGTCTGCGAATAAAGAGGTCTGTAAAATTCATCAACAGGCTACCCCCGGAAAAAGTATCTGGGATAAAAGGACGGCGGCAAAAGGAGCACTCCGTGCTCGTTTCTTGCGATGGCAGGGTTTACCAACAAATACTGCATCAGCCGTCTTCAGGTTGCGGGGCCAGGTTGAATGCCGGAGCAAGGGTATTGTCGATTACCACCGCCTGACCATTGCGCAGTTTGAAGACCCCTGTGGTTACCACTTTATCGTGCTCGGCGAGGCCGGAAAGCACCGCAATGAAGTCTCCCCTTTTTTCGCCGAGGCGAACGAACTGTTGGCGCACCACCTTGACCGCTTGACCGCTCTTCTCATCGGTTTTGTCATCAATGACAAAGACCGAATCACTATAGGGGGCATAGAGCACGGCGGTGGCCGGGATAGCCAGCACCTCGTTGTCCTTGGGCAGAACCACCTGCAAGTTGACAAACATGCCGGGGCGGAGATGTTCCTGACTATTTTCCAGGGTTGCCTGGATGGAAATGTTGCGGGTGACGCTGTCCACCTGGGGATTTATGGCGGTAATTCTGCCTGTAAGCGCTTTTCCCGGCAGGGCATCCGCGGTTATGCGCACCAGTTGGCCCAGGGCGATCTGGCCCAGCTGATGCTGCGGCAGTTGAAAGTTGGCAAAAATGGGACTCAGGGTCTGCAGAGAAACGATGGATGTGCCCTCCTTGAGAATCTCGCCCAGATTGATCAAGCGGATTCCCAACCGGCCACTGAACGGGGCATGGATGGTTTTCTTGGCGATGGCGGTGCGAATGGCATCAGCTTGGGCCTTGTTGGCCTTGAGCTGCGCATCGGCGTTGTCGAAATCCGCCCGGGAAATGGCGTTTCGGCCATACAACTGTTCTATTCTGTTGAAATTATTTTGCGCCTGTGCGGTCTGCGCCTCGGCCGAGCGGAGCTGCGCCTCCTCGGTGGTGGTGTCCTGTTTGACCAGCAGGTCGCAAGCCTGCACCTTAGTCCCCGCTTCAAAGGCGATACGCACGATTTTGCCGGGCATTTCCGCCGCAATCGTCACTCCCTGAACCGCAGTGAGACTGCCGACACCACTCACAGTCGATTCCCAAGAACTTTTCTGCACCTCAGCCGCCGTGACCACCTCGGGAGGAAAGCTCATGGCCTTGCCTTGATCGATCATTTTCTTGATCTGCAAAGCCTTGATGCCGGCAATCCCCCCTGAAAGAAGGAGAATGCCGAGTAGAGTGAAAAAAATCTTTTTCTTCATGGTTGTCATCCATCAAGGGAAGTCTCTTAAATAACCGTGGGTAAGCGGTTAAAGTAACACCCATTTCAATAGTGTCAATCTCACCCTGTTAGAGACCTATTCTCCTTACTTGCCGTGGCGAAAGCCTCGTTAGGGCAACACCCACTTCTTTCCCCACTGCTCTGCTGTTGACATGTTTTCCGACTTGAGGTGTCACCTTGTTCATCCTCCTGCATACTTTCCCACCGGTGCCAGGTAGACGGTAAAGTGGTTTTTTCCATCTACCCCAAGGAGATCATCCATGGCCTCTTGATCGTAGGCGGCAATGGCGCAAGTTCCTGCATGAATGGCCTCACAAGCGAGATAGAGGTTCTGGCAGACATGACCGGCATCAAGAAGAATGACCCGATGCGCCGCCTCGAGATAGCGCCATTCCATACGATACGGCACGGTGGTCCAGACGAATACCACAGCACTGCTGGCGACGAACTGCTGTCCAAAAACAGCGCGTGACAACCTTTTGTTGCTGTTACCATCGGCAGCCCTGAGAAACACCAACTCATTGCTGAGAGGCAGATAACGATACAGCCCCGCCGACAAGGTTCCCACCCGATGGATGAACAGATAGGTTTCAAAACTATGCCGTGCTCCAGCTGAAGGCACAGTGCGAAACTGAGGAGACTGCAGGCCCGGCTTTCTCAAACCCTGGGTTGCATAGAGGAGAAAGGCCAGTTCTTCAATTTTCAGGACTTGCTCGGTGTAATTGCGTCTGCTTTGTCGGTTGCCAAGAGCATCCACGACATCCATCTTCTCTATCACCCGCTCCCAAGTTGATCGCTCGGGTAGAGCAATTCGTGGTAAGTGTTGCTCGACCGGCTCCTCCAATGGGGGAACCGGCACTCCTCGATGCTGGTCACTTTGGCGAAAATCGATGGTTTTTCGCAGACTGTCTTTGAGAAAGTCTCGATTGTGCTGGAAATCTTCCATACGCTATCTCCTTGTATTTTTTCGACAAGACCACGCTTGACATCGTCAGCACCCCTTCTTGAAAATAAGCATGGGCGATATTTTACTCCTTGCACTTTCGCGGCGTGGGCCTCTACAATAAATTAACATTTCAATCTTCTTGGCAAGGAACTCCATGGTAAAGCAATCTTTCTCGTTGCGTTATGCGTTAAGGCTTTTCTCCTCTTCGGAGTCGGCAGTTCTTGGTGTCGTCTGGAGTTTGCTGGTTCTGCATCTTTTCTGCGCTGGCTCTCTGCTACTTGCCCTGTGGCTCCCACAGTGGCAGACAGCCCTGGTGACTCTTGCAGTGTTGTTCTTCGTGACTGCTCTCTTCCTCACTATCATCTCGGTCAAGATATTGCACCATGGGCTGCAGGTTGTGGCAAAGGAAGTGAGTGCTCTTTTCCCAGAGGGGGAGCAAGGTCGGGTGGATTTGAGTCTTCCCGAGATCACCACCCAGAACCCCGTTGTCCGTAAGGTGCATAGTGATTTTTCACGATTTTTACAACGACTGCGAACGATCATCGCCGATACCCGTACCATTGGCATTGACATTGCGATCGACTCGACCAAGATAGCCGGATCAGTGACCGGCATCGCCAAGAAGACTGCTGAACAGAAAGGGTTGTCCGACACCGTTTTCATTGCCAGCAACCAGGCTAACAGTGCCCTCAAAGAGGTTGCCGGAAGCACTCAATACGTTTCGGGAAAAACCGCCAATGACCTCAAAATGGCCCAAACCTCCTACGAGGAAATGGTCGATGTCACCGGCAAGGTGCATCAAATAAACAATGCGGTGGCGTCCTTTCGCGCCACTGTCGAGGATCTCGGCCGAAGCTCCGCACATAATCTCGGGATCGCTGATCTGATTAATGACATCGCCGAACAAACCAGCCTCCTTTCTCTGAATGCCACCATAGAAGCCGCCAGGGCTGGCGAACACGGCAAGGGGTTTGCGGTGGTGGCGGAGGAAGTCCGCGATCTCGCCAAGAGAATTCGTCCGGCGACAGAGGAAATATCACGAAACAGCAACGAAATGATTGCCATCGTCAAACGTACCCAGGTGGAAACGGAGACAATCAGTGAATATTCACAGCAAACCGGTGTCATCGTCGGCAAGGCCACAGAAAATTTCAAAACCATGGTCATAGATTTTGAAGAAGCCAATGACGAACTCACCAAGATTGCTGCCGCCCTTGAAGAACTGGCCACCAACAACAGTGAGGTGGCATCCAAGGTGGAGAACATAAACACCCTCAGTCAGGATATCGCCAGAGATATGCAAGCCTCGGAAAGCTCCATAAATACCCTTAACCTTGTCACCGAAAAGATGCTGGGCATGGTCTCGGCAGTAAAAACCGGCGAGGGGAAATTCGACAGTTTTGTCAACTTCTGCCATGAGACGAGAACCCTCTACACCGAACAGTTGCAATCCCTCAAAGACAGCGGTGTTAATATGTTTGACATCAACTACAAAAAGGTGCCCAACACCAATCCCCAGAAAGTTTTGACGTCTTTTACCGAGCAGTTTACAGCAAAAATGCAACCGCTCTTTGATCAAAGGCTGGCGATGACCGGTGGAGCCATCTACTGTTTTGCGATCGACAAAAACGGCTATGCTCCCAGCCATCACCGCAAAGTTTCCCAGCCGATGACCGGTGATCCGCAGCAGGACCTCCTCAACAGCCGGCACCAGCGATTCTTTATGAGCAATTCCACCGAAAAACGACGCTGTTCTCATACCGACCCCATGTTGATGCAGACCTATATGCGTGACACCGGACAGATTCTCAGCGATTTGTCGATGCCCATCTTCATCGATGGCCGGCACTGGGGGGCGATGATCGTCGGTTTTGACGCTAAAACGATATTCTCGTCATAAAGAGTCACAGCGAGGTAGGTCGGCACCGTCATGAGACGTCCTCCCGCACCATGGAAGGGGCATTTTGAGCAACATTTTTCGGTATTTCCTGGACTCACTGACACTACGCCTCCGCCAGTGGACACTCGTCCTTTTCATATCAGCTCTCT
>CAYSON010000264.1:0-5415 GCA_964432635.1 uncultured Desulfopila sp. | reverse complement strand
ATCCGTGTCGTCGGGTCGCCGCTTTTCCTCGATACCTTTACCGCTCTCGGCGCTAATCCGACCCAGATGAGCTGGGCCGATGCCCAGCCGGCACTGGCCAGCGGCGCCGTCGACGGCCAGGAGAATCCCATGGCAATCTTTACCGCAGCAAAGCTTCACTCCGTCGGGCAAAAGCACCTGACCATGTGGGGCTATGTCGCCGATCCTTTAATCTTTGTTGTTAATAAGGAAGTCTGGACTTCCTGGACGGAGGCTGATCGCGCCATTGTCAAGCAGGCGGCAATCGATGCGGGCAAACAAGAGATAGGGATCGCCCGGACCGGTCTCATTGAAGCCGATAAGCCGGTGCAGAAGCAGATTGAAGGCCTTGGGGTTACCGTTACCACCCTGACTCCGGACGAACGTGAGGCCTTTGTCAAGGCAACCCGTTCGGTTTATGATAAATGGAAGGCGCAGATCGGTGCCGGTCTGGTCGATAAGGCGGAAAAGGCCATCGCCGCTCGGTCCAAATAAGCAAAAGCCCCACTGACAGGACCTGTTGGGAAAAGGTCCTGTCGGTTATTGGTGTGTCGCGGTATGTGTTGTTCTTTTGAGAATCGCTGCGGCGCAATGGTCTCAGAGGTTGGAACGAAGAGGTTTTTTTGAAATTATTAGGGCGTAAGGTGATCAGCGGGCATTGTTGCTCGAAAAATGATGCAGCTATCTTATTGTAACTCAATAGAAATGTAGATCAGATCAATGTCCGGCGCTCAATAACCTGATTTCAGAACAAAGGATGTATCCGAGTGGGATGGGAAAAAGCAGAAAAAGAATTACGTAGAGTAAAGGTTTCCTCTACCGGAGAAAACGAACTTGTTACCCTTAAAGGTACCTCTGACGCATTTGAGTGTATAGGCGTAGGGACGGATGCCGCAGTGTTTCGTTTTCTGAAAATGCCTCACCTCGCTTTCAAAGTATTCAGTGATGATAAACTTGAAAAGAAAGATGTAGAACTTGAGGTCTATGTAAAACTAGGCCGTTCAGAGTATTTTCCTGAATACTACGGAAGCGGGTCGAATTTCCTGGTTATGAGTTATGAAGAGGGTATAACCCTGCACGACTGCCTTTTAAAAGGCATTCATATACCGCAACAAGTTGTTTATGATGTTGATAATGCAAGGCATTATGCATCAGAAAAAGGATTGAATCCAAGAGATATCCATTTGAAAAACGTACTTCTGCACGAAGGGAGAGCCAAAATTCTTGATGTTTCCGAATATATGAAATCGGGAAACGACAACAGATGGCAATACTTAAAAGATGGATATCATGAACACTATCATTTGATTGCTGGGAAAGCAATACCGCTCTGGATCCTTGAAACAGTAAGAAAGTGGTATAATCAGGAAAAGTCGGAAAATTTTAATGTTCAAGACTTTGTAAAAGAACTTGTCATTCTTTTCCGAATCTGAAGATAATGTACGATTTGATATCGCTATATCATAACATTTCTCTGTTTGTGAACATACCTTACGGTTGATCTTATTCTCGGCCATTCGTAACAAAACCTGTTTTTTCTCATTAAGTTGGTCAGTTGTTTTTCTTTATTTTTGCTGCTTCTGCCCTCCGGTCAAGGCATTTACCCTAAAGGGAGTGAAGCCAGATACTGGTTCTGAGAATGGCCCCTCAAAAATACCCGTCGGAAGAATCGGGTCCTCGTGGAATGAGTCATCACCCGTCATCTGGCCAACATTCATCTACGGCTTAGGCAATGAGGATCAGCGCCTCCCGGTCGATGCTCAGTCGAACCGGCATGCCGACCTGAGGAGGCGGGGGATTGATGGGGAGGTAAAAGTTCAGCTGGTGTTCGCCGCAGTTCAGGGAGAGTTTGTAGGTCGCACCCTGAAAGACGCGGGCGGTGACCACCCCCTGAAGGATCAGAGGCGTGGAAGTCTCGGAGGTGTCGCCTGCCAGCCGCGCCCCTTCGGGACGGAGGAGGAGGGTTTTCGCTTCCCAGAAAACATCGGCAGTATCGCCGAAGAGTAGCGGGCCGAAAGGGCTGTGGCAGCAGCCGCTGTGGTCAACACGACAGGGCACGAGGTTGGTAAAGCCGAGAAAGGTGGCGACGTCGCGGTTGCAGGGGCGACGGTAGAGCCTTTCTGGGCTGTCGACCTGCTGCAGGGTGCCGTGCTGGAGGATGGCGAGAGTGTCGGCAACGCTGAAGGCCTCAGCCTGGTCGTGGGTAACAAAGACTGCGGTTACTGCCAGGCTCTTGAGGATGGCGCGGATCTCGCCGGTGAGCCGGTCACGCAGGAGGCGGTCCAGGGAGCCCAGTGGTTCGTCAAGCAGGAGCAGTGGGGGGCGGGGGGCGAGGCTGCGCGCCAACGCCACCCGTTGCCGTTCGCCGCCGGAAAGTTCGTCGATGGAGCGATGGCCGAGGTCGCCCAGGCCAACCAGATGGAGCATGTCACCGACCCGAGTGGAAATGTCTTTTTTTGACTGACCTTGCATCTCCAATCCGAAGGCGACGTTTTCCCACACGTTTTTATGGGGAAACAGTGCATACTCCTGAAACATCATACCAAAGTTGCGCTTGTGTGGGGCAAGGCTGGCGAGGTTGCGGCCGGCAAAGATCATGGTGCCACTGTCCGCTTCTTCCAGTCCGGCGAGGAGGCGGAGCAGGGTGGTCTTGCCCGACCCGGAGGGGCCGAGTAGACAGAGGATCTCTCCTTCTTTTAAGGTCAGGGAGATCCGCTGCAGGAGCGGCCGGCCCTGGTAGTTTTTGCAGAGATCCTGCACCGCAAGAATGGTGGCGTCCGCTGCTGTCATCGGTTGTTCCCCAGGCGTTGTCCCGATGTTCGGCCGAGCAGCAGCAAGGCGGCGCAGGTGAAAAGTAGCAGCAGGCTGCTCATCGCCATGGCCTGCCCGAAATTCATCTCCCCCGGATAGCCGAGAAAGCGGAAGATGGCCACTGGGATAGTGGCAGTCTGTGGCCTGGTGACAAAGGCCGAGGCGCCGAATTCGCCCATGCTGATGGCAAAGGCAAAGATGGCCCCAACGAGGATGGAACGGGCGATCAGGGGCATTTCCACCCTGCGAAAGATCTGGGCCGGGGAGGCACCGAGGGTGGCGGCGGCCTCGCGCAACGACGGCGAGATGCGGCGCAGGGCAGGGAGGATGCAGCGGACCACGAAGGGAAAGGCCACCAGGGTGTGGGCGATGATGACCAGGGTGAGAGTGTCGCGGAGATCCACGGGAGGGCGGTTGAAGGTGATGATGAAGCCAAAGCCGAGACTGACCGCGGAAGTCGCCAGAGGCAGCATGGTCAGGGCGTCCCACCAAGAAGACCAGGTGGTATTGCCTTGTGCCAGGTAAAGGGCGGCGGCGAGACCAAGCAGCACCGCCGAAATCATAGTGGCCAGGGCAAAAAACAGGCTGTTGCCGATAGCCGTGGCCGGTTCGACAAAAAATATTGAGTCGCCACCGCTGCCAAAGAGTTCCTGATAGTAGGCGAGGGTTAAACCGTCTTCGCCGAAAAAGGAACTGCCCAGCAGGGCGGCCAGCGGGGCCAGCAGCAGCACGGCGATTAAGGCCAGATTGGTGCCGAGAACCAGGCGTTGCCGCCAGTTGCTTGCCTTGACCGCCACCTCGCCACCACTGTCGGTAAAGAAAGTTATCTGCCCCTTGGTGCTGATCCGCGCCTGCAGCCACATAAGAAGAAAATTGACCATTAATTGCACCAACGACAAGGCGGCCGCCATGGGCAGGTTAAAGAGATGAATGGCCTGGCGGTAGATCTCGACTTCGATGGTAGCGTTGCCTGGCCCGCCAAGAATGAGGACGATACCGAAGCTGGCGAAGCAAAAGATAAACACCAGCAAGGCGGCGGCGGCGATTGCCGGCATCAGCAGGGGCAGAGTGATACAACAAAAGACCTTGAACGGGGAGGCGCCCAGGCTTGCTGCGGCACCGCGCAGGTTGGGATCAAGGCCTGCCCAATAGCTCGACACCAGCCGCAATACCAGGGAATAGTTGTAGAAAACGTGGGCGAGAAGCAGCAGCCCCAGCCCCTGATCGACCGCCACGGGCGGTGTTTTGAGGTCGAGCCAACCCATCAGCAGGCTATTGATCAGCCCGCCTGGTCCGAGCAGGGCCTGAAAGGCGGCGGCTGCGACCACCGTCGGCAGCACAAAGGGTACGGTCAGCAGTGCCTGCCACAGTCCTTTAGCGAAAAAGCGGTAGCGAGTAAAGACATAGGCCCCGGGCAGGGCGAGCAGCAGGGTGAGCAGGGTGGAGAGCAGCGCCTGCCAGGTGGTGAACCAGAGGATTCGCAGGTAGGTGGGGCTGGAAAACAACCGTTCCAGCCTGGCCGGGTTCCATCTTCCTTCCGGCAAGAGGCTTTGCAGGAAGATGGAAACCAGCGGATACCAATAGAACAGGGCGAGAAAGACCACCACCAGGGTGAAGATGACGAGTCGCGGTCTCATCGACCTATCACTTGACGATAGAGGCTGGCCATGGCGGCCTCAGCGCAACACCGCATCGGTCCATGCCTCGAGCCAACGCTCGCGATTTTTCTCTATGGCCTCCGGCGCCACTTCGGCTGGCCGTTGCGGGATGACCGCATGCTTGCGAAAGACTTCCGGGAGATTTGCCTGGGGATTGGCGGGGAAGACCCACATCTGCAGGGGGACATCCTCCTGCACCGGCTGACTGAGCATAAAGTCGACGAATTTCTTGGCCAACTCCGGCTCTTTTCCACCCTTGAGGATGCCAATGAATTCGACTTGCCGGAAAGAGGCGCGGTCCCCGGTGACGGCGGCGGTGGGCGCCTCGCTCGGCGGAGTCTTGGCATAGTGCACTGCTGCTGCCGGGCTTGAGGCATAACTGACGACAATGGGCCGGTCGCCCTTTGAGGCGGCGGTGAAGTTGCCGTAATAGGCACCCTTCCAACCGCCTGCCACCTTGACCTCATTGGCGCGCAGTCCTTTCCAGTAGGCAAGGTAGCCGTCCTCACCGAAACGGCCGATGGTTGCGAGTAAAAAGGCGAGGCCGGGGGAGGAGGTTGCCGGATTTTGCACCACCGTCAAGCCCTTGTATTCGGGTTTGAGCAGGTCGGCCAAATCGGCGGGTGGGGTTATGCCTTTTTTCGCAAACCAGGTCTTATCAACATTGAGGCAGACATCGCCGTAAGAGACTGGCAGCAGACGATTCTCAGCATCGAGTCGCAGGGCGACGGGAATGGTTGCCAGCAGCGGCGAGGGGTAGGGGGCGAAGATGTCTGCGGCTAAAGCCCGAGAAAGGTAGGTGTTGTCGACCCCGAAAAAGACGTCGGCAAGTGGCTTGTTCTTGGCAAGAATGGCCTGAACCAGGGCGGTGCCGGCGTCGCCGCTCTTGACGAAACGCAGGACGACCTTGTGCTCTTGCTCAAAGCCC
>CAYSON010000263.1:0-5445 GCA_964432635.1 uncultured Desulfopila sp. | reverse complement strand
GGGGCGGTGAGGATCTCGACGATATCACCGGTCTGAATCTGATATTTCAGCGGCACCTGCCGGCCGTTGGCCTTGGCCCCGATACAGTGATCGCCCACCTCGGTGTGGATGGCGTAGGCAAAATCGATGGGGCAGGAGCCCGAGGGGAATTCCTTAACCTCCCCGGTGGGGGTGAGGGCGTAAATCTCCGGGTCGTAGAGCTCGCCGACGACGCTGTCGAGAAACTCGCGTGGATCTTCAACCTCCTGGAGGGATGCCACCAATTTCTTCAATTCACGGAAGAGACGGGCGTCGTTCTTGTTGATCTTCTGCCCTTCTTTGTAAGCCCAGTGGGCGGCGACGCCCTCCTGGGCAACCCGGTCCATCTCCTCGGTACGGATCTGGATCTCGATAAAGTGCTCGCGCGGCCCGACCACCGTGGTATGCATCGACTGGTAGTTGTTGGCCTTGGGCACCGAGATGAAGTCCTTGATGCGCCCGGGTACCGGTGACCAATTGGCGTGAATGACCCCGAGGGATTCGTAGCACTCGTTGACCGTGCCGACGATGATGCGAAAAGCAACCTTGTCGTAGACCCGCTCCAGGGGAATGTTCTGCGCCACCAATTTTTTGTAGATCGAATAGAGATGTTTGGGACGGCCGATGATGCGGAGCGGTTTGATACCATTGGCCTCAAGCTCTTGGTAGAGGATCTTGATCACCTCTTCAACGTAGGCCTGCCGCTCGTCAAGCGAAGTCTCCAGGGTATGCGAAAGATTGTAATGCTCCTCCGGATGCATGAACTTGAAAGCATGATCCTCCAACTCCCGCTTCAGCCAGTCAATACCGAGGCGGCTGGCCAGGGGGGCATAGACGTCCATGGTCTCCCTGGCGATATCAAGTTGCTGCTCGCGATCAACCATGTCCAGGAGAAACATGTCGAGCAGGCGGTTGACCAGCTTCACCAGGAGCACGCGGATATCAGCGGCCATGGCGAGAAACATCTTGCGCAGGTTCTCGGCCTGGCTGGCGAGTTTGCTGTTGTACTGTACCTGGGTGATGCGGGTGGTGCCTTCGACGATGGCGGCGACGTCCTTGCCGAACATCTCCTCAAGTTCCTCGACGGAGACCCCTTGCTTGCCGGTTTCCTCCTCCTTCAACACCCCATGGAGAAGACCGGCCAAGACGGTGTCCAGGTCGAGGTGCATCGAAGCCAGGGTGGAGGCCACCTCAAGGAGATGGATGACATAGAGTTCCCCGGAGAAATGGCGGCTGCCCTTGTGCACCCGCGTCACCAACTCCCAGGCTTTGTCGATCCGCGACAGATCGACCCCTTGCAGATATGTGGCCGCGAGGACCTTGAGGCCCTGCGGATTTATAGTCGTTTCGTTGGCCATCTACTTCTCTCCCCGATGATTTCGGGGTTTTTGCTCTCCCCGCCGGCGGGCATCGGCACCCCAGCGCACCGCCTTTAGCGGCAGCCGAGGTGCCTTGCCCGCGTCACTTGCGCAACTCGGCGCTGATCCGTTCTCGGAGCAGAGCAACCACCTCGGACGGGGTCACTTCCTCGACCACGCCGTCGCGCCGGCGGCGCACCTCAACCTTACCACTTTTGGCAAAGCTGTTGCCGACGGTGACACGGTAGGGGATGCCGAGCAGATCGGCATCCTTGAACTTGAGACCAGGCCGCTCGTCGCGATCGTCGAGCAGCACCTCAAGACCGGCTCCCTGCAACTCGCCGTAGAGCCTTTCCGCAACCTCGCACAACTGCTGATCCTTGCCGCCGAGATTGAGGACGATGACGGTGAAGGGGGCCAAGGGTGCGGGAAAGATGATGCCATGGTCATCGTGATTCTGTTCAATGGCGGCAGCCACAACCCGGCTGACGCCGATGCCGTAGCAGCCCATGACGAAGTGTTTGCTCTGACCGTCGCTGTCCTGGAAGGTGGCGTTCATCGATTCCGAGTAGCCGGTACCGAGTTTGAAGACGTGCCCAACCTCGATGCCTTCGGTGAGGGCCAGCTTGCCATCGCACTGCGGGCAGGGGTCGTCTTCGGTGATGCGGCGCAGATCGCCCGCTGCCGCCACCTGGAAATCACGGCCGAGGTTGACGTTTTGCAGATGAACGTTTTTTTCGTTGCCGCCCACGGTGAAATTACGCATGAGGGCGACCTCCTGGTCGGCCACCGCCTTGAGGGCAAGGCCCACCGGCCCGAGGTAACCGGTCGGCACCTTGGTGGCGTCGAAGACCTCCTGCTCACCGGCCAGCTCGACATCGACCGCGCCGAGGAGATTCTTGAGTTTGACCTCCTCCACCTCCCGGTCGCCGCGCAAGAGCACCGCAACATAGGTGCCGTCGGCCTTGTAGACCATGGTCTTGACCAGCTTGTCCGGGGCGATGCCGAGAAACTCACACACCGTTTCTACCTTGCGTTTGCCGGGGGTTTCGACCTTGACCGAGTCCCGCAGCGGTTCGTCCGAGGCGATGGGGCGCAGCTTCACCGCCGCTTTTTCCTTGTTGGCGGCAAAATCGCAGCTATTGCAGATGACGATGGTGTCCTCGCCGGTCTTGGCAAGCACCATGAACTCATGGGAAAAACTGCCACCGATGGCTCCGGAGTCAGCCTGCACTGCCCTAAAATCGAGACCGCAGCGGGTAAAGATGCGTTTGTAGGCCTCGTACATCTTCCTGTAGGAGGCCTCCGCCCCGGCGTCGTCGACGTCAAAAGAGTAGGCGTCCTTCATGATAAACTCGCGACCACGCATCAGGCCGAAGCGGGGGCGAATTTCGTCGCGGAACTTGGTCTGGATCTGATAAAGATTGATCGGCAGGTCGCGGTAGGAGTGCAACTCCTTCCTGGCGATGTCGGTGATCACCTCCTCGTGGGTCGGCCCAAGACAGGATTCACGCTCATGCCGATCATGGAAGCGCAGCAACTCCGGCCCATATTTCTTGTAGCGGCCGGTCTCCATCCACAGGTCGGCGGGCTGCACCATCGGCATCAACACCTCCTGGGCGCCGGCTCGGTTCATCTCCTCGCGGACGATCTGTTCAACCTTGCGGATTGCCATCAACCCCAGGGGCAGATAGGTATAAATACCAGCGGTTAGCTTGCGAATGAAGCCGCCCCGCAACAGCAGCACATGGCTGACGACTTCCGCCTCCGACGGAACCTCTTTTAGCGTCGGAATCAGCAATTGAGAGTAGCGCATAGTGTTTTTTCCCGTAAGTCTTTATTGATCAAAGTGTCATGCCACGCCGCCAACACCGCTGGCGGCCATGGCAACCCGGGCAGGGCTCATGCCGGCGATCAGACAGTGCTCGGCAAAGTATTATTCTTTAACAGATTTTCCTTGGCTGCGCCGCTCTTCTTCCATTTTTTTCAGCTCCGCCAAAAAGACCGGCAACAGCTCCTCCTCGCCGATTTTCTTCCAAATCTCGCCACGCTTGAAGATAATGCCGACGCCATTGCCTCCGGCAACACCAATATCGGCGTGTTTGGCCTCGCCCGGTCCATTGACGATGCAGCCCATGACCGCCACCTTGATGGGGCTTTCCATGGTCTGGAGAAAGCGCTCGACCTCTTCCGCCAGGGCAAAGAGGTTGATTCGGGTGCGGCCGCAGGTGGGGCAGGAGATCAACTCCGGCCCGCGCTCGCGGATTTTTAGGGCGCGAAGCAGCTCAAAGGCCACCCGCACCTCCTCCACCGGATCCCTGGTCAGCGAGATGCGCAGGGTGTCGCCAATGCCTTCACTGAGGAGTATACCCAGAGCAACACTCGATTTCACCGTGCCGGCGATCAATCCGCCGGCCTCAGTGACACCAAGATGCAAGGGATAGTTTGTGCGCTGCGACAGGCGACGATAGGCGCTGATGGTGGTCAACACGTCTGCCGCCTTGACCGAGATTTTGATCTCGGTGAAACCATAGCCTTCGAGCAGCTGAACATTGCGCAGCGCACTGGCCACCAGCGCCTCGGTGTTCTCTGGAACGGGATACCCGTGGGCCTGCAACAGATCCTTCTCGATCGAACCGCTGTTGACCCCGACTCGGATTGGTACCCCATGGCTCTTGGCCGCATCGACCACCTTCTTGGTCTTGGTGGCTCCGCCAAGATTGCCGGGGTTGATACGAATGCCGTCGGCGCCCTTTTCCATGGCGGCGATGGCCAAGCGATGGTCGAAGTGGATGTCGGCGATGAGGGGGATGTGTATGCCCTGGCGGATGGCGGTAATGGCGGCGGCGGCCTCTTGGTCGATCACCGCCACCCTGACGATATCACAGCCGGCGGCTTCAAGCCCCTTGATCTGGGCGATGGTCCGGTCGACATCGCGGGTGTCGGTATTGGTCATCGACTGCACGGCGATGGGACTGTTGCCCCCGACGGCGACACTGCCGACATGGATAGTACGTGTCTCTTTCCTGGCTATCATCGACCCGCCTCCGTCACCGCGCCAAACTTTTTGGACTGGTTCAGCACCGCGTCGGAGTCGCGCACATAGAGCGGCATCCCTTCGATCGGATCAAGGACCTCGCCCCGCCTGACCATCTCCCCGGCCATCAATCCCAGCGCCGCCGCCGACGGCTCGTGCAGGGCGGCAGGAGCGATCATTCCCCTCCCCCCCGAGAGTCGACATATTTCCTCACCGTACTGCCGGGCGCCACTGCCCACAAGAAGCGTCGGTTCAACGAGATGGTCAGCCAAGCGTGCCGGCGGCAGGACCAGAAGATCACCCAAGCGGACTTGCCGGCCGGTTTCGTCCCGGCGGTAAAGGGCGGCATAGACCTCTTTCTTGCGGGCATCGAGTATACTGCATACCAGCTTCTCTGTGCACTGCGCCGCCAGAATATCAAGGGTGCAAACGCCGTAGAGGGCTTTGCCGGCAGCAGCGGCCAGGCCTTTGGCGGTGGCCATGCCGATGCGCAACCCAGTGAAACTGCCGGGACCAAGACCGACGGCGATACCGTCGAGCTGCTGCCAGGTGATCTCACTTTCCCGCATCAGCACCTCGATCAGCGACAGCAAGCGGCGCGAGTGGGTCTTACGGCCGCTCAGCCGCAGGTCGGCGAGCACCTCGCCGTCATCGCCGGCACCAACGGTCAAGGCCAGCGCCGCGCAGGGTGTGGATGTGTCGAGGGACAGCAGCAGGGGGCGGATGGCGGTCATCACTTAAAGAGGCGAACGATATCGTTGTAAAAGACGAAGATCATCAGGGTTCCCAGAAGCCCTATGCCGATCTGCTGCGCCACAATCTGGGTACGCAAACCAAGCGGCTTGCGACGTATACTTTCCAGTGTGAGAAAGGCAAGATGTCCGCCGTCAAGCACTGGAATCGGCAGAAGGTTGAGCAAGCCGAGGTTCACACTCAGCAACCCCATGAAATAGATAAGGTTGACCCAGCCCGCCTTCATCTGCTCCCCGGCAATCTGGGCAATGAGGATCGGCCTAGATATTCATCAAGCCC